>JBIISH010000183.1:0-4300 GCA_044341115.1 Candidatus Nanopelagicales bacterium | reverse complement strand
AGATCCGACACCGACACAGGCAGCACTCACTACCTCATCGAGCAACACCACCGCCTGCTCCACCCCCACTGGGGTGACCACACCACTCGACGTGGTGATGACATGCGAGAGTCGCCCCTCAATCCATACTCGGCCGCGAGCATCCAGATGTCCGACGTCGCCGGTCCTGTGCCAGCCAGGATTTTGCGAGGCCAAGGAATTGGTGAACCACAGACCGTCGTATCGGTCTCGCATGTGGTCAGCCCGGACAGCTATTTCCCCAGTGACGTCAGGTTCCCCCGTCAGTTCAGGTGCCGGACTCCCATCTGCATCAAGTGCTGCTATCTGAACCTCAACTCCAGGGAGTGGAAGTCCCACAAGCACGCCATCTCCTCTGCCGGCTTCGAGAATGTCTTCCAAAGTGACGTCGCAAACCGGCAACACCTCAGTCATGCCATATGGCGTGCGCAACTGGGCATCTGGAAACAGTGCCCGCGCCTCTGTTAAAAGCTGAGCACTCACCGGTGCACCTGCGGCAAGGACCAGCCGAAGGGTAGTGAAATCACTCGGAGAAACTCCAGATAGAGCTGCGGTGCGCACGACGTTTGCTAAGGCAGCCGGAGATGCCCACATCAACGTGCCATTCACTGCAAGCGTTGCATCAGCGAGGGCCCGAGCAGTGAGGGTTCGGGGCTTTGTCACATCCATATCTGGAATTGCAGACGAAATGCCTAGGGCTGGGCCCAAGACCGCCCAGGGCGCAAAGGCTGCCACGAGACCGTCCGCAGGGGTGAGCGCGTAATGCTGAGTGAGCAGATCACAGGTGCGCTGAATCTGACCGTGGGTGTACACAACACCCTTGGCTGGACCCGTCGAGCCGGAGGTAAAGACCACAACAGCTTCAGCGCCTGACTTTCGAGGCAACGGATTTGAGCTGGGCGAAGGCGCCCAGCCTTCACGAACTATGTCTGCGAGGTCTCGCATTGACAATCGAAGCCCGGGAACGGGGATAGTACGAAGAAGCGGACGTGCGCGGTCGATACCTATGCAATGCGTAACTCCAGCTCCACGAATCGCTTTGCGCATCCCTCTAATGCCAAGGCCAGCATCAGTGATCACAACTACCGCGCCAATCCGCCAGCACGCGTAGACAAACGCAATGAGATCAGGGCCAGGTGGGATCAAGACAGCGATGCGATCTCCTGGCGTGACTCCGCGCAATGCCAATCCGCGTGCCATGCGATCAACAACGGTTGCCAGCGAAGACCAACTAACGTCACGGGCGGATCCACGTTCAGCCAAGGTGATGATTGCCGGTGAGGCATCGAGCGACCGTTGCGCGATGGCCGCATTCAGATTGACATTCTCCGCTTTATCGTCAGAGCGCTGTTCCGGGCTTTCACCCAGCGATGCGACCCATGACCATAGATCACCAACTACTTGCGATGCATCTTCAATTACTAGATGTCGGGCGCCCTCGTACCTGTGCACATGCGCATGCGGGATTCTTTGGACGAAGTCCTGCAAATAGATGTCGGAGAAAACCGGGTCACCCGGACCCCATTGCAACAGCACAGGTGTGTGATCAAGAAGCGTGAGGTCTTCGGCAATGCGATCAAGCACAGGCGCTGACGGGTGATCCGTCTCGAGGGGTATATCCGTAATGAATTCGCGAACTGCTCGCCGGCGATGCGCGTTCGAATAAGGCATTCGATATCCAGCGGCCACCTCGGCTGACATCGAGGAACCACTGAGAAAGGTTGTCCCCCGAATGAACCCAGCAGATTTTTCAGCGACCATCGCCAAGATCCCCGGCGTTCGGGCTAGGCGGATAAGCGCAGGGGCGTGCGAATGATTGGGCTGGTGCACGGCGGTGTTCATCAGAACAACACCTTGGATGGTGAACTGACTTTCACTGTGCGCAAGGACTGACTCGACCCAGCCCAGTGAGACTGGACCACCCCAATCGTGCGCGACGCTCACCACTGGGCCAGTCACTTCAAGTGCGGCCACCATCTGAGTGAGGTCATCAACGCGCTGTTCGAGTCTGCGGATGGAGCAGGTTCTCTCAGAGAGTCCCATGCCGATTTGATCAATGGCCACAACGCGCACCCCAACTGGAGCCGTCGCCAGCAATTTTCTCCACATGAAAGACCAGGTGGGATTCCCGTGAACGCACACGAGTGTCAGGGTGATGTTCTCTCGCAAAGACGGTTCACAATGCGTATCGAGCGCGTGAAAACTGCGCATTTCGTTCTGTGAATCGATGAAACTGGCGTGGCGCGACCACTCAGGTGCTATCCCGGGTAGCCCGATCACTGAGAGCGGCGGGTTCACCACGCTATCTCGATCACCGCCGAGTTCAATCCTGAACCAATCCCCATACAAGCGATTCTCTGGCCGGGCAGGAATTCACTTTGATTCATGGCAAGCGTAAACGGCACAGAAGCGGGACCAATGTTTCCGCGCAGCGGGAACGTGAGCGGTACCTTTGTCAAGTCGATGCCCAACGCATTCGCAATCTCACGTGTGTGCACCTGGGAAACCTGATGAATCACATACGCATCAAGGTTGGACCAATCAAAGAACTCTTTTGAATCGCGCCAGGTATCGAGCGCTAATGCAACACCTGCATTCAACAGTCCCCGACTGTCCGTGCGCATGTAGTCAAGATCCCCCACACACAATTTGTTGTGTTCGGTGGCCGAACGACTCACCCCACCCACAAACCGATGCCCTTCTGGATGTTCAGACGCCCTACCCAGAACCATCGCCGCTCCCCCTGAACCCAGGGTCAGAGTGGCGAAATTTTCCAGGACATCTTCGCGAGTAGCCGAATCCTGCTGCAGCCTTCGAATGGTGGCTTCTTGCGGACGACGACTCCCTTCCCCATCGACTATCAACGCATAGTTGATCGTTCCGGCGTCGAGCATGAGAGCCGCCAGTTGCATGCCATTCATGAACCCCAAACACGCGTTGCTGAGATCAAAGTTGACGCAGGCGGAACCGAGTCCGAGTTGCTGGTGCACGTCTACCGCAGCCGATGGCTCCAATTGATCACGGCAGACCGATGTGTCAATAAGTAGACCCACCTGCCCGGGATCAACACCTGCGTCGGCAAGCGCTTTGGCTCCCGCCATCGCTGCTGCATCTGCGAAGGTCACATCAGTGGGCCACCACCTACGCTCGCTGATCCCCGCAAGCGACTCGAACATTCCCGGCCGAAGACCCACCCGATCGTATGTGGCGGCCAATTGCTCATCGATTTCATCTGAGGTGACGACCTGAGGGGCATCGACACCAGAAACAGAGAGCACGGCTGTGTCCGTGTACTGGAAGGTGGCATTGCCACTCATGACGAGACCTTTCGAGGTTGAGCATTGACGAGTCATACCGTGCGTGGAAACCCCTCAAGCCTGCCATGTCTTCTCCCAACCCGATACCCGGGCGGTCTTCACGTACCGTGGCCTCATGAAGGAGCGACACCTGCAGCGTGCTGCCCCCGGGCGTAAGGCGGCGGCATTTGCCTGCGCCCTGGCATTGTTCACTGCTGGAGGCGTCGCCAGCGCTTCCACATCGTTGGCCACGCAGGCCCCCCTAGCGGCCTCCATGGACCTTGTTCGGGCAAATAAGGCCTTGACGTGGCGGCCCTGCGGCACCCGGCTCGAGTGCTCAACGATCAAGGTCCCCAAGGATTACGCGCGTCCGGCATTGGGCACGGTCACACTGGCGCTGAACCGGGTGCCAGCTCGTGGCCAGAAAAAAGGCTCCCTCGTAGTGAACCCTGGTGGACCAGGTGTGGCTGGCCTCGATTACGCCCCCTTCCTGGCCGCTGCGCTGCCCGCATCGGTTAACGCGATGTATGACATCATCGGTTTCGACACCCGAGGAGCTGGCGCTTCTGACCCAGTGACCTGCCTGACCGGAAAGCAGACAACTCGTTGGCTACGTGCGGACCCGACGCCTGATACCCGCACGGAGAAGCGCGCCTACCTGAAATTGGCATCCGAGATAAGCGCTGGTTGCCTGCAGCGATCACCACTGGTTGCGCCATTTGTCAGCTCCGATGCGACCGTGCTGGACCTAGATTCGATCCGAGCAGCCCTCGGCGAAGAGAAACTCAATTGGCTTGGCTTTTCCTATGGCACATACCTTGGTGCTCTGTACGCAGAGAAATTCCCAGATCGTGTCGGCAGAATGGTCCTTGATGGCGCGGTGGATCCAAGCCTCAATGCGATGCAAATTTCCCAAGACCAATCGGATGGCTTCCAACGTTCACTGCACAGTTTTGCCAGAGACTGCATCACGCACGAGACCTGCC
>JBIISH010000268.1:0-3020 GCA_044341115.1 Candidatus Nanopelagicales bacterium | reverse complement strand
CGCAACCAAGGGCCACACGACAAATGCTGCAGGGAGGGAAACGGTCAGTGGACCATCGACCACGATTTCCGACTCGGTGGTGCCAATCAGGCCCTCGATGTCGACCGATCCGAGTCGGGTTCCCACGAACCACATAACAAAGGTTCCAATTGCTCCGGCGAGGAGCGCGGCGACCAACACGCCGATTGAGTCTTCACGACGCATTCTGGCAAGGCCGATGGTGACGATGAGTCCGGCAACCACAGCAAGCGCCGTAAAGGCAACGTCTGCTGCAAAAAAGCCTTCTGGCTGAAACACGTCGGGGCGAACGTCATCTCCGTTAACGACTAGCGGCACTCGGGGAGCCAATTGCCACCACAAGACACCGAGGGCCGCGCCAGCCAGTCCGCCCATAATGATTCCGGCGCCGATAACCGCACTGGCTCGCTTTGTGGCACTCACGAAATCACCGAAGATCGGGCTGGCCTTAACTCAAACACGAAGGTCCCAAGAGCGCTTTGAGATCGCCATACAGCGATGGAGACGGCGTCACTCGAAGCGCATCGTCGAGTCGGAGAACTGTTGTGTTGGCGCCACCCGTCAGGTGTAAGTGCACCTCAGTGGTTCCGGGATGAGCTGCCAAAACTTCCTTGAGTCTTTCCACTAGCGGAGGAATGCACCGAGCAGCAGCCATGCTTAATCGAACAGGCCCAGAAATCGCTTCTGATGTGTCCGGAGCACTCACCTCGAGTGCGATAACCCGCACGCCTTCGTCGTCAGATCGTTCCGCCCGTGCTTTCACGATGATGACGGTGTCGTCGACGAGCATCGTGCTCACTTGGTTATACGTTTGCGGGAAGACCATGATGTCAACGGATCCCTCAAGATCTTCGAGGGTGACAATGGCCCATGAAGAACCCTTTTTGGTCGTTTTGCGTTGCACGGACGTGACCAACCCACCGAGAGTGACAACCGCGGTGTCGAGTCGATCATCCATCAAGAGCGATGCAATGCTCCGGTCAGATAACTGCGCAAGCAAACCCTCGAGTCCTTGCAAAGGATGATCAGAAACATACAGTCCCAGCATGTCGCGCTCATGGGCTAGCAAAACGCTCTTTTCCCATTCGCCCAATGGAATGACTGGACGTTCGACAAGAGAGGTCACCTCGTCCGTGCCCAATCCACCAAAGAGGTCAAATTGCCCGATCGCTTCTGCGCGTTTGATGTCGATCGCATTATCAAGAACAGATTCGTGAATGAATGTGAGGCCTTTTCTCGTGTGGCCCAAAGAGTCGAATGCGCCGGCTTTGATGAGCGATTCCACCACACGCTTGTTGCAGACAGAAGGTTCCACCTTCGCGATGAAATCATGGAAATCTGCGAACCGACCCACACTTTTGCGGGTTGCCAAAATCGAATCGACGACGTTTCCACCCACGTTTCGGATTGCCGAAAGCCCAAAACGGATGTCTGTGCCCCGTGGCGTGAAATCAAAATCAGAGTCATTCACGTCAGGGGGTAGCACCTTGATGCCCATTCGTCGGCACTCGTTGAGGTAGATGGCTGACTTGTCTTTGTCATCCTTAACACTGGTGAGCAGCGCGGCCATGTACTCCGCAGGGAAGTTGGCTTTCAGGAATGCGGTCCAGTACGACACCAATCCGTAGCCAGCGGTGTGCGCCTTATTGAACGCATAGTCTGAGAAGGGAACGAGAATTTCCCACAGAGTGCTAATGGAGCCGTCTGAATAGCCGCGCTCACGCATGCCGTCTCGAAACGGGACGAATTCAGCGTCGAGGATGGATTTCTTCTTCTTGCCCATCGCTCGGCGCAGCAAATCCGCCTTGCCGAGGGAATAGCCAGCCAGTTGTTGGGCAATGGCCATGACCTGTTCCTGGTAAACGATCAATCCGTAGGTGTCACCGAGAATTTCCGAGAGCGGCTCTTCTAATTCAGGATGGATCGGCACTACGGGCTTTCGCCCGTTCTTTCGGTCTGCGTAGTCGTTGTGTGCGTTAGCACCCATGGGTCCGGGGCGATACAACGCAAGTACTGCTGAAATGTCTTCAAAGTTATCGGGCTGCATCGAGCGAAGCAGTGCGCGCATAGGACCACCATCGAGCTGGAAAACCCCCAAGGTGTCACCGCGAGAGAGCAACTCATACGTAACGGGATCGTCGAGCGTGAGCTCTTCGAGGACAATTCGAGAGTCACCGTTCACTTCAATATTGTGAAGACAGTCATCTAGAACAGACAGGTTTCGTAGTCCTAGGAAATCCATTTTGAGCAAGCCGAGTGATTCACACACACCCATGTCGAATTGGGTGATGACCGCGCCGTCAAGTTCGCGTCGCCACAGTGGCACTACGTCAAGGAGTGGCTCGCGACACAGAATCACACCAGCGGCGTGCACGCCGGGTTGGCGCTTCAATCCCTCCAGGGCCTTGGCTGTATCAACGACTCTTCTGACCTCTGGATCAGTTTCATATAGCGCGCGGAATTCCGCAGCTTCGCCATACCGCGACTCACTCGGATCGAACACACCTGCAAGAGAAAGATCTTTTCCCATCACCGCAGGTGGCATTGCTTTGGTGATTTTGTCTCCGACCGCGTACGGATAGCCCAGAACCCGCGCACTGTCTTTGATCGCAGCCTTGGCTTTAATGGAGCCGTAGGTGACGATTTGCGCGACGCGTTCTTCGCCGTACTTTTCAGTTGCGTAGCGAATCATGTCGCCGCGACGACGCTCATCGAAGTCGATGTCGATATCAGGCATGGAAATTCTCTCGGGGTTCAAGAACCGCTCGAACAGCAATCCGTGCTCAATGGGATCGAGATCTGTGATTCCCAGTGCGTAGGCGATCATTGCTCCTGCTGCCGACCCACGACCTGGGCCGACCCTGATTCCGCTTTCTTTTGCATGGCGGCAAAGGTCTGCGACCACCAGAAAGTAGCCAGGAAAGCCCATTTGATTCACGACGCCGATTTCGTATTCGGCCTGCTTGCGAACGTTTTCCGGGACCGCGCCTTTGTATCGGTGC
>JBIISH010000182.1:0-4356 GCA_044341115.1 Candidatus Nanopelagicales bacterium | reverse complement strand
GACCGCGCAAGATGTCCTAGGTAGGCTCTGCGCGTGCAGTCATGGCCACAGGTCGAGATCCCCAGACTCCCAGGATTGGGAAGTCAATTACATCTTTTCGACACGTCCACACACCAGATCATTCCGGTGGGAACTAGACCCTCAGCGAAAATGTATGTCTGTGGGATTACCCCGTACGACGCCACTCACATTGGCCATGCCAATACATACGTTGCGTTCGATCTGGTCAATCGTGTCTGGCGCGATGCTGGCCGTGAAGTTGATTATGTCCAAAACGTGACCGACATTGATGATCCGCTCCTGGAACGGGCTGTTGCAACCGGTCAAGATTGGCGAGCAATCGCGGAGCGGGAGACCGCTTTATTCCGGGAGGACATGACTGAACTTCGTGTGATTCCGCCTCGTCATTACATCGGGGCAGTCGAATCAATTCCTTCCGTCGCAGGCTACGTGATAGGGCTTCAGGAGTCTGGAGACGTCTATGCGGTCGACGACGATCTGTATTTCTCAGTGCATTCCGATCCGGATTTCGGATCCGTTGCCAACCTCTCTGAAGCTGAAATGCTTGCGATATTCGCCGAGCGGGGCGGAGATCCGGCGCGGCCCGGCAAACGGGATCCCCTTGACTGCCTGGTGTGGCAGTCCGCTCGGCCCGATGAGCCTGCGTGGGATACCCCATTGGGTCACGGCCGGCCGGGTTGGCACATTGAATGCGCCGCGATCGCCCTTGACTTTCTGGGCGAGCAGATCGATGTGCAAGGTGGCGGTAGCGATCTCAGTTTTCCGCACCACGAGATGGGGGCGGCAGAGGCGCAGCGCATCACCGGCGCTTCACCTTTCGCGGACGCCTATGTGCATTCCGGCATGGTGGCCTGGCAGGGTCACAAGATGTCTAAATCCCGGGGCAACTTGGTGTTTGTGTCAGCCCTTCGGCACGAAGGTGTTGATCCGATGGCGATTCGGTTGGCTTTGCTTGCCCACCATTACCGTTCGGACTGGACGTGGACCGAGCAAGGTCTTGAAGGGGCTGAACGCCGATTGGTCTTGTGGAGAACGGGTACCTCGGCGGCGGCGGGCCTTGACGGGCAGGTTGTCCTCAACCGAGTACGTGAGCACCTCTCACAGGATCTTCGCACGCCTGAAGCACTTGATGTCATTGATGAATGGGCACGTGCCGCAGTTGATGGAGTTGGCGATGATCCGTTGGCACCGCAATTGATTCACAACATGGTCGATGCACTTCTTGGCGTCACTTTAGTTGCGGACTAACTTTTTTCTACGTGACCGCCAAATTGTCGGCGCATCGCACTAAGCACCTGATTGGCAAATAACGACGAGCCTTGCGAGTCGAAACGGCTCTGCAGGGCAGCGGTCAAAACCGGGGCTGGCACCCCTTCTTCAATGGCAGCAATCGCTGTCCAACGACCCTCACCGGAATCGGATACTCGACCCTTGAAATCTGCCAGGTGGGGGTCAGCAGCCAAAGCCGAGGCAGTGAGGTCAAGAAGCCACGATCCCACGACTGAACCTCGCCTCCACACCTCGGCAATTGCGGGTATGTCAAAGTCGTACTGGTAGAACTGCGGATCAGTTAGGGGTGCTGTTTCAGCGTCAGGCTCCCGATCTTGCTTTCCTGCATTCGCATGCTTGAGCACATTGAGACCTTCGGCATAGGCTGCCATTAGTCCGTACTCGATGCCGTTGTGCACCATCTTGACGAAATGCCCCGCTCCGCTTGGGCCGCAATGGAGCCAGCCGTGTTCTTGTGAGGAGACTGATGCAAGATCTGGATTTGTCCGCGGAGCGGCTTCAACACCCGGGCTCAGGGCATCCCACAGTGGTGAAAGCCATGAAACAACCTCGGACGGACCACCGATCATCAGCGAGAATCCTCGGTCAAATCCCCAAACGCCACCGGAAGTTCCTACATCAAGGTAGGCAATCCCCTTTTCGCTAGCAAGAGCGGAGCGACGGATGTCGTCGCGGTAGTAGGAGTTTCCGCCGTCAATGATGACGTCGCCTGCCTCCAAAACGGTCAGCAACTCTGTGACGACGGACTCGGTGATATCGCCTGCTGGAACCATGATCCACACCACCCTGGGTGCAGGTAGCTGGCGAGCAAGGTCTGCCAGACCCTGTGCTCCAGAGAATCCCGGACCAGCTAGGGCATCGATATTGGCGGGCGAGTTATCAAATCCGACGGCTGTGACTCCGCCGTGACGAGCACGTTTCACGAGTCCGGCGCCCATGCGCCCGAGGCCCACCATGCCAAATGTTGTAAATGAGTTCATGACAACCCTCTCCTGCTCGCAGAAATTCATCGCTTGGATGCAAGGCTAGGCCCATGACGACACGCGTGATGACCACCGACCCCACAACGACTCCTGCGTGGGCGCAATTGAGTGAGTTAGCCAGAACAGTGGGCACCTCCACCATTCGCACGCTGGCTGCCGGAGATCGAGATTGGCTGAGGGTCGAGGCCGCACATATCCATTTTGACGCAAGCAGACAGCGGGTCAATGAAGATGTCATGAAGGGACTTGTTTCCTTAGGTCGGGAGTGTGGCGTCGAAGAGCTCAGAGACCAGATGTTCTCTGGGGTGCACATAAACAGCACGGAAGATCGGGCGGTTCTGCACCCGGCTTTGCGCGCTCCATTGTCGGCAGGCTTTCATGATGGCGATGTTGATGCTTCACAGTTGGTGTCTGCGGTGCTGCATCGGATGGCACAGTTCTCTGCATCGGTACGTCAGGGAGAGATTGCTGGTGCGAGTGGTAAAAGATTCACCGATGTTGTCAATATCGGAATCGGAGGTTCCGATCTCGGTCCAGCGATGGCTTACCAAGCGCTAGCACCATTCTCCGATCCGTCTATTCGATGCCAATTTGTGTCGAATGTTGATCCGGCAGATATTCATCAAGCACTGATGGGTCTAGATCCGCAATCGACCCTGTTCATCGTGGCATCAAAAACCTTCATGACAAATGCGGGCGTCGCACGTGATTGGTTAGTTGCGGCACTGGGGGAGGGCGCTGTCAGTTCGCATTTTGTTGCGCTTTCGACCAATGCCAGTGCGGTGGCTGATTTTGGGGTCTCCGAGGATTTCACCTTTGGTTTTTGGGACTGGGTGGGTGGTCGCTATTCCATGGATAGTGCCATCGGTCTCAGCACAATGATTGCTATTGGTCCTGCTGCATTTATGGAGATGCTCGACGGGTTCCGAGCAATGGATGTGCACTTCCACACTGCTGCTCCCGAAGTAAATCTCCCGATGATGATGGGCCTCTTGGCTGTGTGGAACCGCAATTTTCTCGGTATCGAGACCACGGCAGTCTTGCCATATTCGCACGTGTTAGCGCGCTTTCCCGCCTACCTCCAGCAGCTCACCATGGAAAGCAATGGCAAGTCCGTCCGTCGGGACGGTGCCGATGTGAGCTATGCAACCGGTGGTATTTTTTGGGGTGAACCAGGCACAAACGGGCAGCATTCTTTCTACCAACTGCTACACCAAGGAACAAGCACTGTTGCGGTTGATGAGATCATCATCGCCACATGTGAATATCCGGACCAGATTCAACAGGACATGTTGGTTGCTAATGCCCTGGCTCAAGCCTCCGTACTCTCGATGGGTCGCACGCTCAGTGAGGTGCTTGACGCCGGAACCCCCCTGCAACTAGCGCCGCACAAGGTGATGCCCGGCAATCGCCCAACGAGCGTGTTGATGATGCGCAGACTCGATCCGTTCACACTGGGATCGTTGATTGCGTTCTATGAGCACAGTGTTTTTGTTCAAGGGGCCATCTGGGGGATTAATTCATTCGACCAGTGGGGCGTTGAGCTAGGCAAAATTGTTGCAACGGGAATCCTTGAAGATATTGAGACCGGACACGTACGTGATGATGCTTTAGATGAGCCAACCCAATCATCCATGAGGCAATATTTAGAACTGAAATAGAATCACGTGGAATCTCTGCGCCGCAGGTAACGTTCAAACTCCCGTGCAATTGCCTCCCCTGAAGCTTCAGGTAATTCGGTTGTGTCCCTAGCCTCCTCGAGCTGGCGTACGTAATCGGCTACCTCTTCATCGTCTTCCGCCAACTCGTTAACGCCAACTTCCCAAGCCCGTGACTCTTCGACCAAATCGCCTAACGGCACAGGTATGTCCAGCACATCCTCGATCCGGCGAACAAGGGCGAGGGTTGCCTTGGGACATGGTGGCGAAGCAACGTAGTGCGGAACTTGGGCCCACAACGAAACCGCGGGTATGCCAAATCGTGTGCAAGCCTCTTGGATGACTCCGACTATTCCGGTGGGGCCCTCGTAATGCGAGGGCTCGAGGTCAAGTTCGGCGCCAAT
>JBIISH010000181.1:0-4363 GCA_044341115.1 Candidatus Nanopelagicales bacterium | reverse complement strand
GAGGAAGTAGCGGTCGTGCGAGATGACCAGCAGCGTGCCCGCAAAACCATCAAGCAGATCTTCGAGCGCGGTCAGGGTCTCGGTATCGAAATCATTGGTTGGTTCATCGAGCACCAGAACGTTGGGCCCACCCATCAGTAGCCGTGTGAGTTGGAGACGTCGTCGTTCTCCGCCAGAAAGATCACCAACGGGAGTCCATTGCGCATCGTTACCAAAGCCAAGACGCTCACAAAGTTGCGATGCGGTGAGCTCGCGACCTTTGCCGAGTTCAACTCTTTGCGCAACGTGTTCCACCGCTTCAAGGACTCGCCATTTGGGGTTGAGTTCTTCTAATTGCTGAGATAAATGAGCGGGCTTGACCGTTACGCCGGTAACAATTTTTCCCATACTGGGCGGCATCTGACCAAGAAGCACTTTTATCAACGACGTTTTACCCGCACCATTCGGCCCAAGAATTCCGACGCGATCACCCGGGCCGATGTTCCACGTAAGCCGATCGATCAACACGCGGCCGCTTTCTGCATCACCCACCCGAACCTGAGCATCCTGCGCATCGATCACTGATTTACCGAGGCGGGCATTAGCGAAACTCAGCAACTCCACCGCATTACGCGCCGGCGGCTCGGCTTCGATCAGCTCATTGGCTGCATCGATACGAAACTTCGGCTTTGAGGTGCGCGCCGGCGGTCCGCGACGCAACCAAGCGAGTTCCTTACGAATCAGGTTGTTGCGTTTGTGCTGTTCGGTTGCGCTCTGGCGTTGGCGCTCGGCCTTTGCGAGGACAAAGGCGGAGTAGCCGCCTTCGTACTCCTCGACGCTGCCGTCAACGACCTCCCACATCTGCTCACACACTTCATCAAGGAACCAGCGATCGTGCGTAACGATGATCATGGAAAGGCGCTGCCGGTTCTTCAAATGCTCAGCAAGCCAGCGAACGATCTCCACATCCAGGTGGTTGGTCGGCTCATCGAGTAGCAGCACGTCGACGTCGCTCACAAGCAGGCGCGCAAGGTCGACGCGTCGTCGTTCTCCGCCGGAAAGTTGACCAACCAAGCGACTTGTTACCGCCTCGTCATGACCGCCGAGCAACGCATCCATCGCCTCGCGCACGCGCGGGTCGGTAATCCATTCGTGCGATGCACTTTGGCCAACCACGGCTTCAAGGACCGTGGAGTTATCAGGAAGATCATCGAACTGCTTGAGGTAGCCGATGGTTGTGCCGCCGGCAACGCTGACTCGACCGGCGTTGGGAGTTTCCGAGCCGCCCAGGATCCGCAGCAGGGTGCTCTTGCCAGCTCCGTTGCGTCCCACCACGCCAATGCGATCACCCTCGCCGATGCCCAGGCTCACCTGATCCAAAACAGGGTCATCCCCGTACGACTGGGTGATTGTTTCGATGTTGATCAGGTTGCGAGAATTGGGTTGAACCACATGCTGATTGTGCCGTCTTGCACTAACGTCCCCGTCGTGGCCCGGTTTCTCGGTCGCAGGGGGACGACCAACACGTTGCAGGAGCGCGTCCCAGTACTGGCTGCGGACGCTGTTCCCGTCGTTCCATCTCTGGGCAATGGCATCTCCACTCCGATGGATGAGGTGGAGATCCAGCGGTTACTCGAGTTCCTTCGCGAGGACAACCCACCCGAGCCGTGCAACGAAACACTCGTCGACTGGTCGGGAATTCGCACCCGCATCACGATGTTGCCGTGGGCTCCCGCTGAATTGGCGGGCACCAGCAGCACATCGCTTCCGATTCCTGATGACGGATATCGCTCAGAGGATGTTGAGTACGCGGCGTTGGCCCGCGCGATTTCCGCTGCAACAGGAACTTTCCGCATCATTGAAGTTGGTGCAGGTTGGGCGCCGTGGGTGGTGGCCGGTGTGCACCTTGCCAAGAAACGTGGCCTTGAAGCATTTGGCATTGCCGTTGAGGCCGATGCCACGAAGTGCTCATGGGCCATGCAGCATGCCATCGATAACGGTGTCACACCTCAGTTCATTACCGGTTCTCCGCACGAGATTGCTCAACAGATTTCTGAGCCGCATGAAGCGGATCTGCTCGTGGTCAATGCCGCTGGTTGGCACATGACCACCACATTGCAGTTCCCGGAGATTCCCGACGAAGATATGGGCGGGGCGATCTGGACCCTGCCGGGCACCGACGTTGACTACCGCGGCGCCCACCTCGCCCACCGAGATGTGCCGGCGATAGCCATCTCCGAGATCGTGAACGCTGCCCGCCGAGGGGATTCCTTGATCGATTTGCTCCATATAGATGTGCAAGGCGTCGAGTTCGATCTGCTTGAGCCCTCTGCCGGTGCGATCCAAGACTGCACCCGCCTCATGGCCGTGGGTACCCATAGCCGCCTTGCCGAAGGACTCCTCCAGCAATTCTTCCTCTCCCGGGGCTGGGGCCTCCTCATAGATTCCCCATGCAAGGCCCATTTCACGATGACCCACCCCACGCTCTCGGGATTCACCGTTCAGGACGGAAATCAACTCTGGGAGAACCCCTTCGTCCTGTGACGAAAGTGCAAGATGTGACAATCTTGGTCACGTCCTCTATCTCTCAGGAGTTCTTCCCGTCATGGCTTTCACGAGATCACGGCTCGCCCTAGCCGGGTTCGCCGCTGCCCTCCTGCCCCTCACTTTCCTTCCTGCAAACCCGGTCCAAGCTGCTCCATGGGATGGAGTGCAGGTGTGGGAGACGGCCATCGTTTCGCGCATCGTTGACGGGGACACGCTGTTGGTGAACGACTCAGTGACCGGTGCGGAATCACGCATCAGGCTCCTGGGTATCAATTCCCCGGAAAAGGACGCGAAGGCGAAAGGCGGCCAATGCGGTGGCTGGCAGGCCATGGATGCACTGAGTGCACTCCTACCCCTCGGGTCAACTGTGCGTCTGCTTTCCTCTGATCCAAATTCACGAGGAAAAGACGCTCGACCGCAGCGGGTAGTGCTCGCGCAGAATCCCATCACCGGCGAGTACGACTTCGACGTTGCCTGGGCGATGGCCGAGCGCGGCTGGGGGTTGTGGTTCACCGTTGCCAAGGAAGCCTCAATGAGCTCGCTCTACCGCGAAGTGATCGCCGGAGCTCAAGCCCGTAAGGAGGGCATGTGGAATCCAAACCTGTGCGGTGAACTCGAGCAACCAGATGCCTCCGTTGATCTGCGCATCACGCGCGGTGCGATTAACAGTTCGCCAACAGATGAGTGGGTGACCGTTCGCAACACCGGTGCAGCCGACGTTGATCTTTCTGGTTGGACACTTCGAGATTCGGGCAACACCGGTTGGTTCACCTTCCCCGGTGGCAGCATCATCAACCCCGGTGATTTCCGTGTGGTGCACACCGGCGCCCGCCCCAGCACCGTGAACGATCCGCGCTCTTTGTACGCAAATGCTCGGCTTCGGCTCTATCCAGACCCGGGGACGGGTAGGCCCAACACCCTTCTTGGTGATGGCTCCTACCTACTTGATCGTTACGGCAACTACCGCTTTTGGCGCGAATACCCGTGCACGATCGAGTGCGCCGCCGATCCACTCAACGGATCGATCATCATTGAAGACATTTCACTCGGCAAGAAGCGTGGCAAAGCCCGCGCGGCAACCCAGTGGATGCGCCTACTCAATCGCAGCGACATCACGCAATGCCTTGATGGTTACCGCATCGAAACAGGTAACACCCGTTACCGCTTTCCTTCCGGCACCTGCATCGCACCCGGTGGCACCTGGAGCTTGCGCGTGGGCAAAGGAAGGCCGTTAAGCAACACCGCCTACCTCGGCAAGACCGTTCCGGTTCTGTGGACCTCCGGGAGCATCGCGATCTATAGCGACAGGGATCAGATAATCGCGCGCCGTTCCTGGTAGTTCGAGTTGGGAGAGGCTCACTCTTTTTTTCACTCGCTCCCTAGAGTTAACGACGTGAAAGCAACTGCGGTTAATGTGCACAAGTCTTTGCGGGCACTCGCAGATCCCGAACTTGCGCTCGGACAATCGGCGTTCTTCAAGACGGGACCCGGCGAATACGGTGAAGGCGATCAATTTCTCGGGATGAGAGTGCCCCAGGTGCGTGCGATTGCTGGCCAGTACGCGGATCTTCCTGACGCAGCCATCCTCGAGCTTTTGCACTCACGCTTTCATGAGGATCGCTTCTGCGCCCTCGCGATCATGACTCGACGCTTTCGATCCACCCGCGACTCGGCCACTCGAGAGCACCTGTGGTCGATGTATATGAAAGCCCTCGACGATGGATGCGTCAACAACTGGGATCTCGTGGACTCAACTGCGCCTTACCTCGGTGAGTTTCTGCTTGGCAGGCCCGACGCTGACCTCATCATTACGCACTTGGTGGATAACTCGGATCTG
>JBIISH010000180.1:0-4365 GCA_044341115.1 Candidatus Nanopelagicales bacterium | reverse complement strand
TGATTGATGGTGCGGGAGACGATGATCGTTGCGGCCACGGGATGCGCTCGATATGCATCACGGTAGGCATGCGCGAACGCGCGGAGATCGCGGGAGTCGTGAGACCCGGTCAGGATGCTGATATCAATGTCGTCGTTGATGCGTGCGTGGACGAGGTCGATCACCTCGTCGATGCCTGAGATGTGGGCATACAGCGAGGGGGCTTGCACTCCCAGACGCGAACCCAGGGAGCGCATGGTGAGCGCGGATCGATCGGAGCCCTCATCGAGCAGCGCTAGCGCGGCGTCGGCGATGAGGGTCGGGGTCAGCCCGGCGCGCTTGGCGTTGTTGCTCACCTCGACCTGTCGATTTGGTGAAATGGGGTCCCCTACCTTCCTAACGGCGTTAGTCTCCGCGTGATCCAGTAGTGAGTCAACTGCTGTTTCGTCAATGGGAGTTCGTCAATGGGAGTTCGTCAATGGGAGGTGGGATGGGAGCGGCACTGACCGTACGTGGTGTCACCAAATCCTTCGCGACACCCGAGGGCGGCGAGGTGCACGCACTCAAGGACGTGGACCTGGACGTGGAGGACGGCTCCTTCACCGTTCTGCTCGGCCCTTCCGGATGCGGCAAGACCACTCTTTTGCGCTGCGTCGCGGGCCTGGAGACCCCCGATTCGGGGGAGATCATGCTGCATGGGAAGCGCATCGATCAGGTTCCGGTGTGGAAGCGCAGGGTCAACACCGTGTTCCAGTCTTATGCCCTCTTCCCGCACATGACGGTCGAGCGAAACATCGCATTCGGGCTGGAAATGGATGGCATCTCACGCAAGGACACCATCGACAAGGTGAATGAGGCCCTTCAGATGGTGCGGCTGGACGGGCTCGGCGGACGCAAACCCTCCCAGCTCTCCGGTGGGCAGCAGCAGCGGGTTGCGCTGGCCCGCGCGCTGGCCAAGCAGCCCGAAGTGCTGCTTCTGGATGAGCCGCTGTCCGCGCTCGATCTGAAGCTGCGACGAGGTATGCAGCTCGAATTGAAGCGACTCCAACGGGAGACGTCGATCACCTTCGTCCTGGTCACACATGATCAGGATGAGGCGATGGCGATGGGCGATCAGGTTGCCGTATTCGACTCGGGTGAGATCGTGCAGATTGGTGCGCCGCGGGATGTGTATCTGGCCCCGCGCACACGATTCGTCGCAGACTTCATCGGTGAGGCGAACGTGCTGCCCGCGCAGTGGAGCGGTGACTCCATCTCCATCCCCGGCTTTGACGACCTTCACCGCAGCCTCATCGTTGGGTCCGAATCCGCCGGTGAATTTGTCGCCGTTCGTCCAGAGAACGTAATCATCGAGCAGGCAGAATCGGGCAATGGAACCGTGATCGAGGTCCTGTTCGTGGGTGGCCTCCTGCATGTCGAGGTGGAAGTCCAGGGCAGCACGGTGTCGGCCCGACAGTCCTCCATGGTTGCGGAGTCCGGCTGGCTGCCCGCCATAGGCGACAGAGTGCAGGTCGGCTTTCGTGCCGGCTCTGTGCGGGTAGTCGAAGCCTGATTACGAAGATGGCCACGAAGATGATCACGAAGAAGCGCGGTGCGGCGGGGCAAGGCTCCTGGTGGGCGGGGGCACCCGGCCTCGTCTACCTGATCGCACTGGTGCTGGCCCCGCTCGTGGTGATCGTCATCTACTCGTTCCTGAGTAGGGCCAAACTGGGCGTGGGAGTGAAATGGGAGTTCTCCATCGCTCCCTACGTGGAGCTCTTCTACTCTGAGTCGCTGTCGGGCGAGCGCTCATTCGATCCGACCTATCTGCAGATCTTCGGGAACTCGTTCCTCTATGCGCTCATCACAGCCGGCGTGTGCCTGCTGCTCTCCATCCCCATTGCCATGTGGATCGCTACGCGCCCGGCTGATCGACGAACCGCGCTGATCTTTCTCGTCACCATCCCGTTCTGGACCTCGCTACTCATCCGCACCTACGCCTTCATCATCATCTTGAATGACAACGGGCCGATCAATGGATTCCTCGGCGCCATCGGCGCTATCAGCATGCCCATTCCCATGCTCTATACGCCGTTCGCGACGGTGGTGGGACTTGTGTACGCCTTCCTACCCTTCATGATCCTGCCGATCTATGCCAGCGCTGAGCGGTTCGACTTCCGGCTAGCCGAGGCCGCCTACGATCTGGGCGCGGGCAAGTGGACCGTGCTGCGTCGTATCGTCCTTCCCGCCATTCGCCCGGGGATCATCGCCGGGCTGGTGCTCGTGCTCATCCCGGCACTCGGCTCTTTCCTCGCTCCTGAGCTTCTCGGCGGAGGCAAGACCTCCATGATCGCCAACGTTATTGCCGCGCAGTTCGGTGCATCACGCAACTGGCCCTTCGGTGCAGCACTGTCGGTGATGGTTCTCGTGATCACTCTTCTTGTTCTGCTCGTTTTCGCGGTCTTGGCACGTCGCATGAGCCGAACATCGGGTCGCTCCTCGTGGGAGGTGCTGCTGTGAACATGACTCTCCGCCGCCGTCCACGAGGGACGGGCGAGGCGTTGAAGGACTTTCCCACGTTCGGCCTCGTCTCGGCAGCCGTTTTCGCCTTCCTCTACATTCCACTCCTCTTCGTCGTCGCCTACTCCTTCAACTCGAATCGCGTCGTCACTGTTTGGAAGGGCTTCAGCCTGGAGTGGTACGCGGATGTCCTGACCAACAACGACATTCAGCGCGCACTGATGAATTCCCTCAAGGTCGCCTCTGTTGCCACGGTTCTCTCGGTGATCTTGGCACTGGGCCTCGCAATCGGACTGCTTCGCATGGCCAGATCGGGTAGTACCTTCGCCTGGGCATTGATCGGTGCGCCCCTGATCATTCCCGAGATCGTCTTCGCCATCGGGACCCTCGCCTTCTTCGTGCAGATTCAGATGCCTCTGGGGATTGGTGCGATAACGCTGGCCCATACGGCCTTTTGTATTCCCTTCGCACTGCTTCCAATCCGAGCACGCCTTCGATCCGTGGATCTGTCGGTGTACGAGGCGGCGGCCGATCTCGGCGCGAATGAGTGGCGAATCTTCCGTCGAATAACACTTCCACTGCTCGCACCGGGGATCGTGGCGGGTGCCCTTCTCGCCTTCATCATCAGTCTTGACGACTTCATCGTCTCGTACTTCCTCGCCGGTCCAGGTGGCACGACATTGCCCGTGTACATCTTCGGCATGATCCGGAATGCGATCACCCCTGGTGTGAATGCGCTATCCAGCCTGCTGCTGCTCGCCAGCATCCTGATTGTTTTCATTTCCTATGTGATCACAAGGAGAAAGAGGTAGAAGATGATGGTGAAGTTGAAGACCCGCCGATCGCTGGGCGGACTGGTAGCGATCGGGCTGGCAGGCGTACTGACGCTCTCCGCCTGCGGTGGCGAGACCACCGTGGACAACGGAGCGGCAGAGGAGACGACTGCAGTGGAGGCGGCTCCGAGTGAGGAGACCGCAGCTGAGGGGGATGGGTCTGAGGCTGCATCCTCGGATTTCCCCGCCCCCAATGGTGGTGAGTTGAACCTGTACAACTGGACCGACTACATATCTCCCGATCTGCTCAAGCGTTTTGAGGCGGAAACGGGGATCACCGTGAATCTTGACAACTTCGACAGCAATGAGACGATGCTGTCGAAGCTGCAGGCAGGCGGAGCCAACTACGACGTGGTTGTGCCCAGCGACTACATGGTCGCCCAGATGATCGAGCTGGGACTGCTTCAGGAAGTGGACCCCGCGGCATTCCCCAACGGCTCCTTCATCAAGCCGGAGTTCATGGACTTGTACTTCGATCCGGGCCGCAAGTACTCGGCTCCCTACATGTACGGAACGACCGGAATCGCCTACGACCCCACGAAGGCCGGCGGGGAGATCGACTCGTGGGTCGACTTCTTCGATGCGGACAGCCCTGCGGCGGGCAAGATCGGCACGCTCAACGATCAGGTCGAACTTGTGCATGCTGCCCTTCGCGCAGTGGGTGCGGAGCCCTGCTCGGTGAATCGTGACGACTATGTCAAGGTGGAGAAACTGCTCCTTGATTGGAAGCCGAACGTAGCTGTCATCAACTCCGATGGAGTCATCGGACGGATGGCCTCGGGTGAGCAGACCGTGCACATGATGTGGAACGGTGCATTCACGCGCGCTCAGGCAGACAATGCGAATCTGGAGTACGTGTATCCGAGTGAGGGTCTAAATCTCTGGTCGGACAACTTCGCTGTGCCTGTCGGTGCGCAGAATGTGGACAACGCGAAGATCTTCATCAACTGGATGATGGATCCGAAGAACATCGGTGAGGCAACGAACTTCGTGGGCTATGACAACGGCATCACGGGTTCGGGGGAGTTCATGCTTCCTGAGCTCTCAGCGAGTG
>JBIISH010000179.1:0-4366 GCA_044341115.1 Candidatus Nanopelagicales bacterium | reverse complement strand
TAAGCCTCTGACGGGTAGCATGTGACGCTGCCGTCTGAGAGATCACATGGTGCGCCGCCTTAGCTCAGGGGTAGAGCAACGCACTCGTAATGCGTAGGTCCGGGGTTCAAATCCCCGAGGCGGCTCCACGTGATGTGTAGTTCCGCCTGAGGCGTGACATTTTGGCTTCGCCTCCAGGGTTATGAAACTGACGTGGTTGCTTGACAGTCCGGTGCTCTCGTTTTTCCATTGAGAAGTGCAACTCAACCGGGGGCGCTTTTATTTGCCTCGAACCTGTCGTGTTTAGATTCATCATGACGATTGATCCGCAAGAGAATATTGATGTGAACACCGATGACGCGTTGTCGGACGAGGTGCTCGGCGGGGTGAGTGGTGGTGCGGTCATAGGAACACCAGTCGTGGCTGATGATCCTCCTGACCCAACGCTTTACTGTTGATCACGTCCTAACTGAGACCAAATCTGGTGCGATTCTCATAGAGGCGCACAGCGCTGAGGACATTCAAACCTCGTTATTCGTTCGTCGTCGGTTCGAGCCCGCCCCACCCCACTCATGTTTCGTGAGACTTTTACCAAGCAACATGCTGATAGAGACATACTTTCTCTGACAGATTCTTCACACGCACCGTCAGCGTATGTATCTTCGTCTGTTGATTCACCGCTTTGGGGAGAGCAAGAAAACGTTCCCGCGCATTCACATCAGTCACAGCAGGGGTAAGCGCCGCTAAAAAACCATGAGCGTCCATGCATCCTCCACAACAACAAGTAGCTGGTGAAACGACACATCGCGGCAAACAATCGGGTTTGCCAAATCAATCAACGAGCGAGAGCATCGACTTATGCACGCGGCGAGAAAGGCGTTAGCTGAGATTTCCTTCCAGGTGGATTATCTCGGAACAAATGCCCTAGTGGGAATCAATATGACTGCCAACAACTCTGAAGGGGGCGCCACTGCAGCAAGTAGTACAGGTATCTTGGCTTACGGAACAGCAATAGTTGTCACGTCCAAATCGAATCGTCGGGCGACGCACACCAAAGGAATCCCGAAACCGTTCCCGCCCAGCCCCCAACCGCGGCTTCAAGGTCCGCATCGCTGAGGTCGGCGTTAGGGTCGCGTAGGGCCGGCAGGCTGATGGTGAGTTCTGCTGCATCACCTTCACGTGCACTGACCGTGAACCACTGCGGCAGATCTAGCCCCGCGGCTGCCAGTACTGCTTTGGGGTCAGCAAGGAACCGTTCACGCGCATCCGCATCAGTCACCGCAGGGGTGAGCGCCGCCAAAAGACCTTGAGCGTCCATTGATCCTCCAGAACATCAAGTAGTTGTTGACACGATATACCTCAGCAAACGATGGGGGGAGCAAGCTAATGATGACTTAGTGAACGCTCGATTCGTATTGAGTAGTAGAAGAAGACCAGCGCAGCAGGTAACCGACGCGACCGGTCTGAAAGCAATGGATATCTCGACAAGTGGAGAAACTCAAGCACATCCTCCGATGAGGAGGGAATCTAGCGGTCGACGGTGACATAAATCAGGTTGCAAGCCTCTATTGGAGGCTGATTTATAGTTCGTGTTAATTCTGGGGACAAGAAGCATTGATTCATCAAACGCAGTGATACGTCTTGACACGTGAAGTAAGAGTCGACAGACACTCGTCATGCGTGGGTCCGAAGTGGGGGAGGAGTGTAGCGACTGTTCCCCGAGGCGGCTCAGATGTGACCAAAGGTGATGAGGCCAAACCCAGTCTCAGTCCCAGTCTCATTTCGCATTGATTCGGCCTCGTTCCTGGAGAAGGTCGCGGATATCCGTGGCCTTCCTGATGTTTCCAGCAGTAAATGTGACTCCTGGAGCAGTATTTTCTTGATATCGTCAAAGAAAAGACAACCTGAGGAAGTCACATGTCGGAAGAGAAAGTAGCTGCAGCCCAACCAATTTATGCGCCACTGAAGCCCACGGTGGATGAGTCGGGAAACCCAATCAGCCCGAGGTCTCGCTTGGTCGCGGCCATCTTGGCCTGGGTTCTCGGCGCCTCACGTGAGGACGGTCACGCGTTGACTTCGAACAAGGGATTTCCCGTGAAGACTATTCGGCTAGGTGCAGCAGCTGTCTTACTCATTGGTCTTACAGGGCTCACCGCCCCTGCCCACGCGGCGCAATCCTTGGACACGAGTAAGCGAAATGCCGTGGCCGAGATCGTCATTCAGGCGTTCGAGAAGTCTCTGGCTTCGGATCCCGAGGGTTTTGAAGACATGTGCAGGTCGTACGTGATCAATCCCAACAAGGTTCGCAACCGGTTCATGGGTGAAAAGGACATCAAGGGTGCAGTCCAACTGCTCGGTGCCACGAAGAAGGATTTTCGCGCCGGCGTCAAAATCGCACTCAAGAAGGCCTGCTACGGCTACAAGTCATGGGATGGCAGCATTGAATAATTGACGGCCACAGTTCCGTTCGATGCGTCCGCAGCACAACCCTGATGAACGCTGGGGCCCAAAAGTGCGCGCCGCGGTTGTTGATGACGTCGGGATCTGGCGGGTTACAAGCGGCTAAAGGCGCTCTTTGTGGTTGATCGACTGCCGCGCACCGCCTTGGGAAAAATCCAAAGGCTCAAGGTCACTGGACTACTCAGTCTGGAGTGTGGTCCTTGTCGACGACACTACGGGCAACGGCATGACAGGTCCCATGCGTGAATTAATTGGCAATAATGTTGATGTCAACTCTATGGAGTGTTCGCGGCGAACCAAGCAGGAAATCTTGTCGGAGCTTGACCCGCTTTTCCGGTTTACCGGTCAGGCTCCTTCCGGTTCAGTGCGCGGTGGGGTCTGCGGGACTAACAAAGGGAAGCGGATAGCGCAACCTGACATCACCTGAATAGTCAAGCCAGTAGGCTATTTCCCATGAGCACACCCGGCTCCAATCCAGAGAGTGGTCGGCGACGATCCGATGTTCTCGATGCCATCTTCGAAGCGGTTGAGGAAAAACCCGCAGAGGCATCAACACCTGCAACGCATCTATTTCGCGCCAAGGCACTCGCTCAGGTAGACATTCCCAAACAGATCGACAACCTGCTTCCTATCACCTCACCAAAAATCTGGTTAGCGATTGCGGGTGTTGCAGGCGTATTGGTCGCCGCAATTATTTATGCAGCTGGCACACCCCAGGTCACCTCCGTCACGGCAACGGGTCGTGCTGTGGCCGAGTCGGGCGTGGTGACTGTGGGAACCATTGATGAAGTCGCTCTCAACAGAATTGAAGTTACTGAAGGAATTGAAGTGCGCCAAGGTGAGCTACTCGCCGAGGGAACCGGTAACGGGGGCGCAACCGTGACCCTCACCGCACCATCCGACGGAACCATCTGGCAGATTCTTGCTTCCCCCGGTCAGGCGCTCGCCGCTGGCACGTCGGTGTTCACGATCCTCCCGCCAGGCAGCGACACGCAAGTGCTAGTTCCCGTTTCTCAAGATCTCGCACGCGGTCTGCAGGTGGGGCAAACCGCGCAGATTCTTGGTAGCGGCTTTGCCGTCAGTGGCACCGTAACGGAAGTGTCAGAAACGCCCCTGCCTTCGGACAGAGCGTCTGACCTGGTCAATGTGACGCTAGATCCTGCCGACTCGTATGTGACCGTGTTGATTTCAACAGATGAGACAGTCACTCCCGGGGCACAGGTCACCGTTCAGATCATTGAATCGGAATCGACACTCCTGAGCGAACTAGTCAACGTCGGTTGAGCCTGACGTGACCATCACAGCAGCACCACCGGAAGCCGAGCAGAAACCACGTTCACGCCACCGAGTCAAGGTGCCATCAATCTTGCAGATGGAAGCCACTGAGTGTGGAGCTGCAAGTTTGGGCATGGTCCTCGCCAAATTTGGCAGGTACGTTGATCTCGATGAATTGCGCACTTCCTGTGGCGTCTCCCGCGATGGCTCTACCGCGAAAAATATTCTGGTCGCGGCCCGTAATTACGGTCTGAAAACCCGTGCGGTCAAACGTGAGCCCGAAGACCTCAAAAACCTCACCTTCCCCCTCGTGATTCACTGGAAGTTCTACCACTACCTCGTGGTGGAGGGTTGGTATCCGGGGGGCTGGTATCTCAATGACCCCGCTGGCGGTCCCCGCAAATGCCCTGACGAAGAATTCGATACGTCATTTACCGGGGTTGTCCTTTCTCTACAACCCGGAGAGGAATTCGAGCCGGGCGGAAAACGCGCAGGCGTTATAGGCCGACTCTTCGCCTCAGCGGGTGCAGTCGGTTCTGCAATGTTGGCCGCAGCAGTTGTCGGGCTACTTCTATTGATTCCAACCCTGCTAGTACCAGCGCTCATGACTCTCTTCGGCAATGGCTTGAACAATCTCGCCGGACTAGCAGCC
>JBIISH010000177.1:0-4373 GCA_044341115.1 Candidatus Nanopelagicales bacterium | reverse complement strand
CTGCCGCCAACACTGGGCGCTCGTTCTCGATGGGTTCCGGGTCTGGTCCGGCGGCCGCGATGATCACACCGATCACGATAAGAAGAAGAAAGAAAGCGATGATCGGGGCGATGCTCTCCCCGAGGGAGGCAGCAACCACTGCGGCGATCGCACCCTCTGCTGCCACGATGGGGGCGACAACGCCCACTTTCCCGATGCGCAGGGCAAACGCGGCGAGAACCAGCCCACCAACGTTCCCCAGCCCCGAGACGGCCATCCACCTGGCAACGTTGGCATCTAGAGCTTCTGGGACCCCGCTGGCAAAGAGAAACGGAGTGGTCCAGATAAGACCGAAAAACGTAACCCAGGCAACCACGGACCAAGGATCAATGCGCCGAACCGCTCGGTCGGAGAGAAGCGTGCTGCATGCAAAGAAGACAGCGGTGCCTAGTCCGAAGATGATGCTGGTCACAGGTCATCCAAGCAGTTGCCTCACGCAGTATCGGCAAGTAGCCCCAGCTCTCGGGCGCTTTCCACCGCTTCTTGGCGGCCATTCACTCGAAGGGCGTGCAAGATACGCCGCAAATCCTGTTTGACGGTAGAAAACGAGTAACCCAACGCATGTGCGATCGCAGCGTTTGACTTGCCCTCCTCGACGAGGAGAAGAATCTGAACCTGCCTCGGGGTGATGTACAGAAAATCAGTGAAGGCTCTCGTGAATTCACTTGACTTAAGGTGAGCAGGCATCCGTGGATGGGTTATCCAGAGCGCAAGAGCAGACGCAAGTGAAGAAATGATCGGTTCATACGTTTCGATGAATGGGCGTGATTGGGCACTGATAAATCCAAAAGCTCCGACCGTGATGCCCGATGCGTAAAGGGGGACGCTGATCAGGTGTCTGGCCTCGGTCTCACTCGTCATGCCATCCCAGATCGGTGAGTCGATTGCCAATACCGGAAACTTTTGAGTGATTGTGCTCAAATCGTCAATGCCCATTTCACCCATGTGCGTGTAGCGCACGACCGGCACATCCACATTCATGGGAATTGAGCCGTAGCGGTGCGATATGACCGCCGAAGTCTGGTACGAACCGATCAACTGTAACTCTGAGACCTCGTACTGAGCCCAGATGGAACCGATGAGCACTCCTAGGGGCGACAACGGACCACGCATGAGTGCCGCGCACGCCGCATGTGGTTCAGGGAACGTTGTGAGGTACGCAAAGAATTTTTCCAGTGGCGTGAGCGACCCGATCTTCAGCAACGAAACTCCCCCAATCCACCTGAAGGTTTGCGAATTGTCGCGACCGTAGTAGCCCATGATGACCCGCGCAGGGCTTTGTTCGATTTGAGATGAAGTGCCTCCTCAGTTGTGCATACAAATCCGTACGTACGAAGCGATTGGCCAGAGTCCGGCCATGAACTTCATCGGCCAGAGTCCGGCCATGTCCTACATCTGCCAGACATGTGGCATGAAATCGCCGGTCATTGGGCACACTTGAGGCTGTCGAACCGGTCGAGAGGGATTGGACGGTTCACTGGTCAGGGCCGTTGGCGTCGATATCACCTCGGGGTCAATGGCGACGCATGACGGCTGGCAGGGGGGCAATCATCCGTCGAGATGAAGGGCGCTAACGGCTCTGACCGATCACCTGCGTACGATCCCGAGGAACTGCCCCTTGGACTGGTCTGAAATTCAAATCCCCTCACAAAACTGAGCCCCGAAAGTGGTCTCGGGAACGTGAAGACCCCCTCTTGGAAACGTCAAAGGGATGTTTTGGAAACGCGCAAAACGGTCATGGGTTTGGCCCTAGAGAATGTGTTTTGGTCTAGCTCAGGGGTACGAAGGGCAGGAATTCGATAGAGCACCTCCTAGTGGAGGACCTATGTCTAAACGGCTAGCTTCATCAGGAAGACAGGGCCTTGACCATGCCTTGAAGGTACCCATTCGCGTAGGCACGACCTCTAAATGCGTAGGGAGAATCTACGTATCCGGGAACAATTTCAGGGTCGCCGTCCAGAAGCGGGACATGGTCGTCAATCAAGAAGCCCTTGAAGCCTAGGTCCTGGAGGGTGCGCAGGACGGCGACAACATTCAGGTTTCCCTCGCCGAGAAACGACTCGTGAAACTGTGGAACGTGGCCTTTCACATCTCGAAAATGGATATAAGCAACCGCGTTTCGCTTGATCATTTCGAAAAGTAACTGATCCGCACCCTCGCTCATTTCAGAGACAGTGCCAAGACAAAACTCGAGTCCGAAAGCTGGATTACCCCCGTAAGTGTCCACGACATCTCGGATTCTCTGGTGTGAGCTGAAAAGTCTGGGAATCCCGCCCAGTTCGTCAACGGGCGGATCATCAGGGTGTAGGGCGAGTCGGACACCAGAACTCTCGGCGACAGGCAGAACTTCATCCATGAAGTTTCGGAAGTAAGTCCACATCTCCTCGCGCCCGTATGCGCGCCCGTGAGTCAGTCGATCAGGATCATCAAGTTTGGAGTAGTCGAATTCGGTCAACCTAACTCCACCTCTGCCCTTGAGGGCAAGGTTTGACCGCCAAACATCGTTAGCCATCCAATGAAAACCGAGAATAGGCACGCCAATTTCACCGATGGCTTCGATCGTCTGTTTGTAATTTCCAATTTGCTGTGCCGCTCTGGGGCCGTTTGTCATTGCATCCGCGTAGAAACTCATGGGAGTGTTTTCGATAGCAGCAATCTGTAAGCCATGTGCTTCGACTCGTTCTTTCATTGCCCTCAAGTCGGCCACGTTCCACCTGTCTACTCCTGGCAAATCCCGGGGAGTGTTGACGACGACTTGTTCGTAGCCCAACTGGACTGCGTAGCGGAGCATCTCAACGCTCGTGTCTCTGACAGCGCCTAAAGCAAGTCGAATCATGTCCCTACTCCTTCGGTAGATAAGTCGCGAACGTTTGTCCCCTTGCCAAACATCTGCCGACAGCTGCTTTCACGGCCGAAAACGAACTGCCCCCGACAACTTGCAGGCCATATGGACGACCTCACCGAGGAGGACACACATTTGACCCACGTTTGCCTGATTAGTCATGCAACGAAAATAGCACGAATTGGTGTATCGATCTACCTCAAAGAAGGCATTCGAACGAAGCGCGGGGACGGCACCAAGCCAAGATCCGGGGTGAGAACCCTCCACCGCGCTTTAATGAGCTCTTCAAACGCTCTGGGCTAGCTTCGCCCCTTGCGCAGACCCGCGTGGGCAGCCAGCCAAACTGAGATGCTGAGAACCAGCCCGCTGGGGGGGGTAGTGGTTCGCACCTTCTTGCAAACCGAACATCCTGAAACAATTGCGAAAGCGCGATTCTCATTTCCTTGGGGCGAAGCCACCATTGCCCGAAATCCCTGGATCGTTGCAAGCGCTTATCGCATCCTCGAAACCGCGGCCTTGGCCGACATGAGGAAAAAGTCATTGACAACCCTCGCGCCTTAGGTGTAACGTTCTACCACCGCAGAGCCATCTTCCCCTGCTCACGAAATAGCACCAGGAAAGATCAATCGAGAGGAGTCGATCAGTGTCAGTTAAATACCGAAGCAGAGGAGCGTACCTTCTGGGTCCAGTTCTCGTCTGCGCTATTACCCTGGCGGCATGTTCATCGTCTTCAGATGAGGCCACAACAGCCGAGGAAACGTCTGCCCCAGCGGAAATTTCCGAAACCGCTACTGAGGAGAGTGCTGCGGAAACGACAGAACCCGCGGCTCCCCTAACCGTCCAATTCATCAACCCACTGCCAAATCAGGGACAGTGGCGAATCATTGGTGATTGCATGGCGGAGCAAGCAAAAGCAAAGGGAGTCGAACTGACAGAAACCGGTTCTACTGGGCAAGCGCTTGAAGCATCTGAAATGGTGGAACAAATTCAACAGGCAATTGCTACAGATCGGGGAGCAATTATCACGTTTCCGGCCAGCGAAGCGTTTGCTCCGGTGTTGAAAGAGGCAGTTGACAAAGGCATCATTGTCGGAACCCTTTATGGTGCGGATGATCCCGGGGACAGCGCTAACTACAACGTCGGCGCTGATTTTGGGCAGTGGGGCGCCAGAGTTGTCGAGACTCTTGCCGAGCGGCCGGGCGACCAGGTGGTCGGCTTGGTTGTTGCAAACGAAACGGGTCCAGGCAAACTGTGGATGGATGGGGTCAAGGCAGCTGCTGCTGAAACAGATAATGTCAAGATTGTCACGGAAGTATTCACTGGTGATGAATCATCGACTGCCCTGCCTCGCGTCACGGCCATGTTGACTGCCAATCCAGAGATCAATGTTCTGGCAACACACATGTCTTTGGTAACTCAGGGAATCGTGGCCGCAATTGAAGGTAAAGATGCTGTGGGAGACATCGTGCTCGTAGGCAATAGCCCCTCCGAT
>JBIISH010000176.1:0-4375 GCA_044341115.1 Candidatus Nanopelagicales bacterium | reverse complement strand
GCAGGTGGCGCGTTCGCATTCGATCCGCCGTTTCCCTGCCACTCAATGTTCCTGGGTGCCAACAAGTACGGCGTGACCCAGTTGCGCAACCTCGACAAGCTCCCGGTCACCGGTGCAGTTGTTGTTGTTGCACCGCTGCCGATTGTGAGGGGCTCGGGCAGCCCGTGCCGAGTGCTGGCACTGGTGGCCAACTAGTAATTCGCTGACAAACGGGCGTGCATCCTCATCACGAGGGTGCACGCCCGTTTCATTGCCCTGTTTAAGAAATTGCCCTGTTTAAGAAATTGCCCTGTTTAAGAAATTGCCCTGTTTAAGAAAGCAGACGCTGGGCAACGAGGAAGCCGGAGCCACCACCAAGGCCCGGCCCTGGATGTGTGGACGCACCGATCTGCCACAGTCCCCGGACACCCGTCTCGTGCCCGGTGGCCGTTGAGAGCGGACGCCACAGCGCGTATTGATCCACTCGGCAATCACCCGCGTACGGATCACCGCCCACCAGGTTTGCATTGAGCGATTCGAGTTGCTGGGGGCCGAGCACCACGCGGGCTGTTGCCGCGGTTCGGATATTGGTGATGTGTGGCTCGAGTTGAGCAATCACCCGTTCCGTATACGCCTCAAGTGTGGCATCTGACCATGTTCCGTCCGATGAAATCTGATCGGCCAGATCCCCACGAATGCTGCGCGGGTTCTCCTGTAGCTGGATCCACAGCAGCGACTTCCCCTCGGGGGCTCGGCTCGGATCAACCGTGGTCGGTTGGCCCACCACGATCGTGGGACGTCGCGGTAGGAATCCCCGGTTCGAGGCGTTGACCGACTCGGAGAGCGAGTCCATGCCATCGAGCACATGCACCAGGGCGACGTCACGCATTGTGGGGTCAGTCCACTGAGGGGCTTCGGACATCGCAATGTGCATCTGGATGCCAGCTCGGCCGTAGCGGAAAGCCGATGCGGCCGTTCGTCGTTCCGGTGCGACGTCGGCGTCAGCGAGCAAGTGGTTGTACAGCGCATTGGGGGTCACGGAGGCAAGAACTGCTCGCGTGGCATGAATGCGTTCACCGTCGGCCAGTTCGATACCCGTGGCGCGGTCGTCGGAGACCAGCACTTTGTGCACATCAGCATGTAGCCGCAGTTCACCTCCGGCGCTGGTGATGATGTCGACTAGCGCGTCAACGACCGTGACTCCACCGCCCACTGGGACGGGCATTCCGCCCCACGCGATCGCTGCGGAGATCACCTTGGTGATGAACGCGCTCGATGCGTCGTCTGGTCCCAGGCCGTTGTGCAGTGCCCATGGCGCGAGCAGGGACTTGGTGACCGGAGAGGTGAAGGTTCGGTCCAACCAGGGAGCAGCTGGCTCGAGCAGTTCGGCTCCCGATGCCATCAGTCCGCGCCGGCCGAGTTGGCGCAGTGCCTTCCAGCCAAAACCCAGAGACTTCGTGCGCCAGAAGTCGGTGCCGAGTAGTCCGAACGCAAGGTCTGCTTTGGAGCCGAAATCGGCGAGCATCGCATTCCACGCGTCAAGGTCGCCGAGTGCACCGAACTGCTCGGCGTTGCGATCGGGATCGGTCGAGAGCACGGCTGACCCGTCGGCACAAACGACACCGGTGGGGGAGGTGGTGTTCACGTACCTGACGCCGCGTGCTGCGAGATCATCGGCGAGCACGGCATAGGCAGGCCCGCCTAGGAAGAGTGGGTGCCAGCTCGACAGCATCTCCACTGTGTAGCCGTAGAAGGTGTCGGTGCTCGTGAAAATGGCACCGCCGGGCCGGTCGGACCGTTCACATACCGCCACGGACCAGCCGTCCTTGGCCAGCATGGCGCCGGCAACGAGGGCATTGATTCCGCTGCCGACGATGACTGCGTCAAAGGTGCCGGTCATGTGGCCTCCTGAAAAAGAATGGGTGTTTGCCAGATAGACCGTATATCGGAAAGATGTCGGTCGTCAGACTTACGAGATGAATGGAGCCGTTATGTCGGTCACTTGCGACGTTATCGTGATCGGAGCGGGAATCAATGGTCTCAGCGCTGCGGCCCTGTTGGCCAAATCCGGCAAACGGGTCATCGTCGTGGAGTCCAACGACACCCCAGGTGGTGCGATCCGTACCGAAGAGGTGACCCTCCCCGGCTTCAAACACGATCTCTTCGCGATGAACCTTGGCCTTTTCGCCGGTGGACCGGTGATGGCAGCTCTGGGTGAAGATTTGGCGCGGCACGGTTTTGCTCTCGTGCCCAGCTCTCGACCCTTTGCCTCGGTATTTCCCGACGGAACCATGATCGGTGTGCAGACCAATGCTGCGGCTACTCGGGAGAGCCTGGAACTCGTTGCTCCCGAAGATGTTGCCTCGTGGGATCGACTCGGCGCTCGATTGGGTGAAATAGCGCCGTTCCTCATCGGGTTTTTGGGTTCGGAGATGCCCTCATGGGGCGCTGTTCGCACCGCCTGGAAAACCCACCGTGCACTGGGCACCGATGGCGTGTACGACCTGATCAAGCTGAGCCTTTCATCAACACGGGCGTTCGCTGATGAGAACTTCACTTCCCCCAAAACCAAAGCGCTCCTCGCATCGTGGGGCATGCATCTTGATTTCGCTCCAGACATCAGTGGTGGCGCACTCTTCTCGTACTTGGAAACTCTCGGCGGGCAAATGTTCGGCATGGTGATTGGCCAAGGCGGTGCGTCGTCGTTGGTGTCAGCCCTGGTGGCGGTCATTGAAGAGAACGGTGGCGAAGTGCGTTGCAATGCTCGCGTCGATCGGATTCTCATTGATCGCGGTCGCACACGTGGTGTGCGCACTCACACTGGCGATGAAGTGTTCAGCACCACGGTTGTCTCGAATGTAAATCCATCACTCATGCCGGCGATGCTGCCCGCGGATGAGGCGGCCCGACCAGAAGTTGCTCGCGCGGAAAACTTTCGTCCGGGCCTTGCCACGATGATGATTCACCTCGCACTTGACTCGCTCCCGGAATGGCGGGCTGGTGATGCCAAGGAATTCAACTACGTGCACATCGGTCCGTACCTCGATGACATGGCTCGCGCGTACACCGATGCAGCTGCGGGATTTTTGCCAGAGCGCCCCACCCTCGTGGTGGGTCAACCAACTGTGTCTGATCCAAGCCGTGCCCCTGACGGCAAACACGTGCTGTGGGTGCAGGTACGCGTGCTGCCGCTTGAGATCGCAGATGGCAGCACGTGGGATGAGGTTGCAGAGGTCTACGCCGATCGGGTCATCGACATCATCGACGAGTACGCCCCAGGTATCCGCGCCAAGATCCTTGGCCGCGCAGTACTTTCACCAGCAGATCTACAGCGCTACAACGCGAACCTGATCGGTGGTGACTCACTCGGTGGCAGTCACCATCCTGCGCAGTTCTTCTTCCTGCGCCCTGTGCCCGGTTGGGGTCGTCATCGCGCGCCGGTGAAGAACCTGTACCTGTGCGGGGCCAGCACCTGGCCAGGTGGCGGGGTGGGCGGCACGAGCGGGGCGCTCGTTGCAAAGACGTTGGGTGCCTGAAAAAACACCAAAAAGTTACGCGCGGTACGGAGAAAAGTCTGGCGGACGCTTTTCATTGAAGGCGGCCCCGCCTTCCTTAGCCTCATCCGTTGTCACAAAAAGATCCAAGACGTCGAAGGCGAGAGACTGAATGCCGACGATGTGATCGGTATCTGCATTGAAGGAATGCTTGAGCGTCTTCAATGCTGTGGGAGAAAGCGCGCACGCCTTGCGACCCCACTCGATTGCCAAGGGCAACAACTCATCGGGCTCGACTACCCGGTTCACCAATCCCCAGCGCTCGGCGGTGTCGGCGTCGTACTGATCGCAGAAGAACCAAATTTCCCGAGCTCGCTTCTCGCCGACGACGCGAGCCAAATACGCGGTGCCGAATCCGGCATCGAAGCTGCCCACGCGGGGACCGACCTGACCAAACCGGGCGGTCTTTGATGCAAGGGACACATCGCACAGCACGTGCAAAACATGCCCGCCTCCGATCGCGAAACCATTCACGGCAGCAATGACCGGCTTGGGTACCTCGCGGATCAACCGGTGCAGGCGCTCAATCTCGAACATGCCCATCTCGGTCTCGCCGTAACCACCGGTAGTGGCCCGCTCCTTTTGATCGCCGCCACTGCAGAACGCTTTTTCACCTGCGCCGGTCAGCACGATCGCGCCCACTGTTTTATCGATCCAGGCGTACCGGAAGGCGTAAATCAACTCATCGACGGTGCGCCCGCGCAGGGCGTTGTACCGATCGGGTCGATTGATGGTGATCACGGCGACGCCGTCGGTCACCTCGTAAGCAACGTCGGTGAACTCAGCGATCGTGATCATGACACCTCCACAAGAACGGCAACTCCTAGACCAACACCAATGCA
>JBIISH010000175.1:0-4393 GCA_044341115.1 Candidatus Nanopelagicales bacterium | reverse complement strand
GGTCATCATGGCAACAACCTCGACGGGTGTGGCGGAGAAGCGCTGCTCATGGGTGAAATCGGTGCTCATGGTGTCTCCATCGGTTCCGTCAAAGTGAGTGAATATGTGTGATGAACATATCCTGAGGGTAAACCGTATGCGAAGACTTGGGTCAGAACCCCGTCGGGCTTGCAAAGGGGGCTACCGTAGGCAACGGCATCACAACGAAGTGACGCTACAAGGGGCGAATCTGCATGTCACTGGAAAATGAGTTGTCCGTGGGAGCGGTGCAATCACCACATGTCAAAACTCTGTGCTCGCGGTTCTTGCGACACATCACGGCCGAAGAGTTAGTGGGCCGTTCCCTTCCAGAGCTCATTGATGGCGTTGAGGCGATGGCTGCTTGGGGACATAACCGAGCTGAGGGTGAAACCTTGGTGCGCACATATGAACGAGACACCGAAACCATCATCGAGGTGGTCACAGACGATATGCCATTTCTGGTGGATTCAGTCTCTGCTGCGATTTCTCGTCTCGGTCGGACAATCACCCACCTCTTTCACCCCCAGTTAGTTCTGATTCGTGATGCTCGCGGCGATATAGCGCGGATTTCTGACACCGATGTTGACGATCCGTGGCCGCCCGGCGCCATCGCGGAGTCATGGATGCGCATTGAAGTTGAGCGCGACCTAGTCCGAAGTGATATGGACGGTATTGACGCACGCGTAGTTCAGGTTCTTGGTGATGTGCGCAAAGCGGTCAATGATTGGCAGGCCATGCGTGTGCGGGCGGAGGAGTTGGCCCAAGAGCTCAGTGTCAATCCACCCAAGGGGATTTCGGCGTCGGAAGTACAAGAAGCTCATGACCTGCTCTTGTGGCTAGTCCAAGACAACCTCACGTTTATCGGGTATCGCGAATATGACCTTCTTGAAGCTGGTGATGACTCCGCGTTAATTCCGGTGCGTGGAACCGGTCTAGGCATTCTTCGACGCAGTGATGAGATCAGCGCGTCAGCAAGTTTTGCTGCGTTGCCCCCAGCTGTGCGAGAGCGCGCCAGCGAACCGCGCGTGCTGGTCCTATCCAAAGCCAATTCGCGGTCCACCGTGCATCGCTCGGCATATCTTGATTACATCTCGGTAAAGAGGTTTGACCATCAGGGGAAAGTGACGGGGGAGCACAGGTTCCTCGGCCTGTATGCCTCATCCGCCTACACCAGAAGCGTTACTGAGATCCCGGTTCTTCGCGAAAAGTTTGAGTACGTTCAAGAGGTGCTTGATTTTGCACCTGGTTCACATAGCGCAAAAGACTTGCGCCAATTCCTTGAAACGTATCCCCGAGATGAACTTTTCCAAATTCGTCAAGAGCATTTAGTGAAGATCGCAGGTTCCGTTCTGGCAAATCAGGAACGACGTGTCACCAAGTTGTATGTGCGATCGGATGATTACGCTCGCTTTGTTTCTGCACTCGTGTATCTGCCTCGAGACCGCTATAACACCGAAGTGCGCGAGCGAGTTGAGAATATTTTGCTCGCCGCTTTTCAGGGTGCAAGCATAGATTTCACTGTGTTGGTGTCGGACTCCCTGTTAGCGCGCATCCACTACGTGGTTCGCATGGCACCTTCTGAGTCAATCCCAAGGGTTGACCTCGTTCAACTCGAGAGAGATGTTGCGCAGGCCGTGCTGGATTGGTCGGATGTCTTCGCAGAACTCCTCATTTCGAGCGTGGGGGTAGAACGTGCAGCCAGACTGCTGTCCAAGTATCAAAATGCTTTCACTGATTCCTATAAGGCTGATTTCTCTCCCGAGGATGCCGTTGCCCACATCTTGGTCATAGATCGGCTGGGTCCAGATGGAATGGCCGAACACATGTATCGAGTTCCGAACTGTGCGCCAGGGCAAGCACGATTCACCGTTATCCGCCACGGCGCACCGGTTTCACTCACGCGAATCTTGCCGATCCTGCAACTTCTCGGGGTCGAAGTCCTCGATGAACATCCCTATGAGGTGTCTGCGGGTAATGAATCACGGTCATGGGTACTCGACTTTGGCCTATTGCTCCCTCCCGAAATCGCCACCAGTCAGGAAGTATTTGACCGCTTTTCCGAAGCATTCAGGGCGTGTTGGGATGGCAGGGCGGGTATCGACGCCTTCAACGGATTAGTTCTCAGGGGTGGAGTCACATGGCGCTATGCGATGTTGATCCGCGCCTACGCGCGCTACCTGCGTCAAATTGGTTCGGCATTCGGGCAGGGCTATATCGAGCAGGTTGTCCTTGAGAATTCCGCGGTTGTTGCTGATGTGGTCGAGCTGTTTCGCATCCGCTTTGATCCGGAATTTACCGGCGATCGGGAATCTGCAACCCAAGGAATTACCAGCAAAATCGAATCTGCTCTCGATGATGTGGTGAGTCTGGACGCTGATCGAATTCTGCGTTCATTCGCAGCGTTAGTGCTCGCCACCCAGAGGACTAACTTCTATCTTCGGGCAGCCAAGGGCGAATTTGTTGAAGCTGTCGCATTCAAATTTGACCCCAGCGGCATACCTGATCTACCGCTTCCGCACCCAGCTCGCGAGATCTGGGTGTATTCCACTCAGGTAGAAGGCGTCCACCTCCGCTTTGGTGACGTCGCCCGAGGCGGTGTGCGCTGGAGTGATCGTAGAGACGATTTCCGCACCGAAGTGCTGGGTTTGGTGAAGGCCCAAGAGGTGAAGAACGCGGTCATAGTTCCGGTAGGCGCCAAAGGCGGGTTCTTCCCCAAGCGCCTTCCTGATCCGGCACTGGGCCGAGATGCATGGCTAGATGAGGGTCGAGCCGCTTATGCAAGCTTCGTGTCGTCGATGTTGCACATCACCGACAACATCGTGGATGGGGTGGTAATCCCTCCGGGAAATGTCGTTCGATACGACGGCGATGATCCCTACCTTGTGGTGGCAGCCGATAAAGGTACTGCAAGTTTTTCGGATTTGGCGAACTCAATCTCAGCGGAATTCGATTTTTGGTTGGGTGATGCATTCGCATCCGGTGGATCTGTTGGCTATGACCACAAAGCGATGGGGATCACCGCCCGTGGAGCGTGGATATCGGTGCAGCGACACTTCCGCGAGCTTGATCTTGATACCCAAAGTCAGGATTTCACGGTGGTGGGTATCGGCGATATGAGCGGAGACGTATTCGGCAACGGCATGCTGCTCAGTGATCACATTCGACTCGTTGCTGCATTCGACCATCGACACATTTTTATTGACCCGGATCCATCTCCGGTCACATCGCTAGCTGAGCGAAACCGGCTTTTCGAAATGCCTCAGTCTTCGTGGGATGACTACGATCGCTCCCTCATTTCCGCAGGTGGAGGAGTGTTCTCGCGCTCCTCAAAATCCATCCCACTGACTGCTGAAATCCGTTCAGCGTTAGGCATTACCGAGGCTATCTCGCAATGCACTCCGGCCGATCTGATCTCGGCGATTCTGGCAGCGCCAGTTGATCTGCTGTGGAACGGCGGAATCGGCACCTATGTGCGGGCCAGCACCGAAACCAATCTTGATGTCGGCGATAAGTCCAATGATGCAATTCGAATCACCGGTGAAGAACTGCGTTGTCGAGTAGTGGGCGAAGGTGGCAATCTGGGCCTCACCCAGCGTGGACGAATCGAAGCGGCCCGGCGCGGGATCAAGCTAAACACAGACGCAATCGATAATTCAGCCGGTGTGGATACCTCAGATCACGAGGTCAATATCAAAATTCTGCTTGATGCATTGGTGGTCCAAGGAGAGTTATCGGAGACAGAGCGAAATCAGCTTTTGGTGGAGATGACCGACGAGATCGCTGAGATGGTGCTGGAAGATAACTACGACCAGAACGTGGTGTTAGGTAATGCCCGACGAGGCGCTGTCTCACTCGTCACGGTGCACCAAAGAATGATTCGCGAGATGGAGCATCGAGGATTGATCAACCGTGCCATCGAGTTCTTGCCCGACGACGAAGAATTCGCAACGCGAAGGGCAGCGGGAGAGGCGTTGACGTCACCTGAGTTGGCCGTGCTGCTGGCATACGCAAAGATCTGGACGACTGCCAATTTGAACAAGTCGATGCTTGCGAGTGATCCCTGGTTCACCCAAAATCTGCGCGATTACTTCCCATCCATTCTGCGTGAGCGCTTCTCGGCGGGGATTGATTCCCACCCACTTAGGGATCAGATCATCAATACGGTGATCGTCAACAACATCATCAACGTGGGTGGCATCACCTTCGTCTTTCGCGCAATTGAGGAGACCGGGGCGAGTGCTGAACAAGTTATTCGCGCGGCCACTGTTGCCATGGAAATTTTCGGTATTCGGAAATTTTGGGATTGGATCAACAGTTTGGATAATCAAGTTTCCACCTCAGCTCAGTCTGCCCTCCAACTTGAAACCCGACG
>JBIISH010000173.1:0-4421 GCA_044341115.1 Candidatus Nanopelagicales bacterium | reverse complement strand
CCCAAATCGGCCCACCCCCGACCCTTTGGAGTCACGTGCCCACCCCGAAGCCCGGTTCCACCGACCCTTCGGTTATCCGGAACTTCTGCATCATCGCCCATATCGACCACGGCAAGTCCACCCTGGCCGATCGGATGCTGCAGGCCACCGGCATCGTCGACGCTCGCTCCATGCGGGCCCAGTACCTCGACCGCATGGATATCGAGCGGGAGCGGGGCATCACGATCAAATCCCAGGCTGTGCGGCTGCCCTATAAAGCTGATGACTCCATCGAATACGTCCTGAACATGATCGACACCCCCGGTCACGTCGACTTCACCTATGAGGTCTCGCGCTCACTCGCCGCATGTGAAGGGGCGGTACTTCTCGTCGATGCCGCGCAGGGCATTGAGGCGCAGACCCTCGCAAACCTCTATCTCGCACTGGAGAACGATCTGACGATCATCCCGGTGTTGAACAAAATTGATTTACCGGCAGCGCAGCCAGAAAAGTACGCGGCCGAGTTGGCGCACATCATCGGCTGCTCTCCTGACGATGTACTCAAAGTGTCGGCTAAAACAGGCGAAGGGGTTCATGAACTTCTTGAGGAGATTGTCCGCCTGATTCCCCGGCCGCAAGGCGATGCAGACGCTCCGGCGCGTGCTCTGATTTTTGACTCGGTCTATGACACCTATCGCGGCGTTGTCACCTACGTTCGTGTGATTGATGGCCGCATCGGCACCCGCGACAAAGTTCGCATGATGTCTACCGGCGCGATCCATGAGCTGCTTGAGGTTGGCGTGATTTCACCTGAGCCAGTTGTGGCCCAAGGCATCGGTGTGGGTGAGGTCGGTTACCTGATCACGGGCGTGAAAGACGTTCGGCAGTCACGGGTCGGCGACACCATCACCACCTCGCACCACGGCGCAACGGAAGCGCTCGGCGGGTACCGCGATCCCAAGCCCATGGTCTTCTCTGGTCTGTACCCGATCGACGGTTCGGACTATCCCGAACTTCGAGACGCTCTCGACAAACTAAAGCTCAACGACGCAGCCCTGGTGTACGAGCCGGAAACCTCACTCGCGCTGGGCTTTGGATTTCGCTGCGGTTTTCTCGGTCTGTTGCACATGGAGATCGTGCGCGAACGTTTAGAGCGCGAGGCCAATCTTGATTTGATCTCCACCGCACCAAACGTCATTTACCGTCTGATCAACGACGACGAGTCGGAAATGGTCGTGACCAATCCGAGTGAATTCCCGAATCAGAAGATTGCGAAAATCTTTGAACCGGTTGTGAAGGCGACTCTGATCTTGCCGAGTGAGTTTGTGGGAACGGTGATGGAGCTCTGTCAGCAGCGTCGAGGCACGATGCTCGGAATGGATTACCTCTCCGAAGACCGCGTTGAAATGCGTTACAGCCTGCCCCTCGCGGAGATCGTTTTCGACTTCTTCGATCAGTTGAAATCCCGCACCCGCGGTTACGCCTCTCTCGACTACGAACTCAGTGGGGAACAAGACGCAGACCTTGTGAAAGTCGACATCCTGCTGCACGGTGAGGCCGTTGATGCGTTTAGCGCGATCGTGCACCGCGATAAGGCGATGACCTACGGCACGATGATGACAGCAAAGTTAAAGGAACTGATTCCCCGGCAACAGTTCGAGGTTCCCATTCAGGCGGCCATCGGCTCGCGCGTGATCACTCGAGAGACCATCCGCGCCATCCGTAAAGACGTTCTTGCCAAGTGCTACGGCGGCGACATCAGCCGCAAGCGCAAGTTGCTGGAGAAGCAAAAAGAGGGCAAGAAGCGCATGAAGATGGTGGGTCGCGTCGAGGTGCCGCAGGAGGCATTCATCGCAGCGCTGTCCACGTCGGAGCCGAAGAAGTAGTTCTCATGGGCGCAGACCAAGTCTCGCTATACGTTCACGTTCCCTTTTGTGCATCGCGTTGCGGTTACTGTGATTTCAACACGTACACCGCTGAGGAACTTGGCGGTGGTGTGCGTCGTGATTCTTTCCATGAATTGCTCAACGCGGAAATTGACTTAGCGGCGAAGGCTTTAGGAAAGTGCACGGTCACCACGGTGTTCGTGGGCGGTGGAACGCCCACTCTGCTCGGCTCGGCTGGTCTCAATCCAATACTTGAGCGGATTCGCGACAATTTCGACGTAGCTTCACACGCGGAAATCACCACGGAAGCCAACCCTGATTCCGTGACGGAGCAGATGCTCGCGGAGCTGCGTGCGGGCGGATTCAATCGAATCTCCTTCGGCATGCAGAGCGCGTCGAGTGCGGTTCTTCGCATTTTGGAGCGCACGCACACGTCGGGGGCAAGTGTGCAGGCTGCTGGATGGGCGCGAACTGCGGGTTTTGAACACGTGAATCTGGATCTGATTTACGGCACACCAGGAGAAACCGATGATGATCTGCGCAGATCGTTAGATGCAGCGATGGGAGCCGGCGTCGATCATGTTTCTGCCTATGCATTGATCGTTGAAGACGGAACAGCACTGTCGCGCAAAGTGAATCGGGGGGAACTACCTGCCCCTGATGAGGATGTGTGCGCAGATCGCTACGAGATTATTGATCGCGCGCTCACCGATGCAGGCATGCCTTGGTATGAGTTATCGAATTGGGCTGTCCCTGGTGGTGAGTGTCAGCACAACATGGCGTATTGGACGGATGCGAACTGGTGGGGTGTGGGTCCCGGCGCGCATAGCCACGTAGATGGCGAGCGGTGGTGGAACGTGAAACACCCAGCCACCTACGGTGAACGACTTGCTGCTGGCGTTTCCCCTGAGGCCGATCGTGAGGTTCTCACTGCTGAACAGCAGCACGCAGAACGCATTCTTTTGGGAATTCGGTTAGCGCGTGGCATGAGCCGGGATGATCTCGATGCAAATGCTGCTGTGACAGGTCTGCTTGCAGATGGGCTCCTTGAACCGGTAGCAGGCGATGCAAGCCGAGTTGCCTTGACGTTACGCGGACGGCTGCTAGCTGATGCAGTTACACGTGCACTGATTCCTTGAGGGGTTCAGGAGCAGCTCTTCCGCGCCGATGGGCAACACTGACCATCACCACCAAGGTGAACCAGATGATCGCCTCGATGATGAGTGCGGCGATCTGAATGTTCGCTGCCACATCGAAAGTGCGCATCAGTGTGTATGAGTTCGTGAAAATGATCATGCCGCCGACCGCGACCCCCATGATGCGCATCGGCAAGCGGTGTGCGATCCATGCTGCAATCGGTGCAGCGATAACACCACCGATCAGCAGCGGGAGCAAGACGTCCCAACGGATTGCAGCAAATCCGAGGCCCAGGATGAAACCGGCACTCGCGCAGACCGCCACCACGAACTCGGCCGCGTTCATCGTGCCGATCACGCGGTTGGGTGCCATCCGACCGTTGGCCAGTAGTGCGGGAGTAGTGACTGGCCCCCAGCCACCTCCACCGGTTGCATCAACAAAGCCGCCGACCAGTCCCAAGGGGACGAGCAGGCGTTGGCCGGGGCGCCCCTTGCGCAGCGTGATTGTTTTTTGGGCAAGGAAACGGATCAACACATAGAAGCCAAGAATCAAAAGCAGGGTGCTGGCCCAGGGTCGTGCGGCTTGGGTGGATAGGCCAGAAAGAACGGTGGCACCCACGAAAGCGCCGATCCCGCCGGGAATAGCGATTCGCTTCAGCACCTTCTTATCGACGTTGCCGAGTTTGCCGTGCGAGTACGCGCTGGCAGCTGATGTCCCGATCTCCGCGAGATGCACCGATGCTGAGGCGATGGCCGGTGTCAACCCGATCGCCATCAAGATCGTGGCTGAGGTGAGTCCGTAGCCCATGCCCAGTGAGCCATCGACCATTTGAGCGCCAAATCCGGCGAGGGCAACGAGGAGAAGGGCGGTCACAGAACTATTACTACCGACTTAGTAGGAAATATGCAAGCGACCCGCCGGTCTGAGCGAGCCCAATAGGTGGTACACCGATTGGGCTCAGTGGTACACTTTGCGGGTGCCCACGACCAAGGCTCGCTACCAAATCACTGAAACCGATGACATCGCTGCCGCCCTCGACTCAGCCGCGCAGCGCTGGCCCAATGAGCCACGTTCAGAGCTAGCCCGCAAACTCATCGTTCAAGGGGCCCGTTCTCTGGAGTTCTCATCCGTAGAGCGAGCGCTGGAAATCGAACTCGCATTGAGTGAACTGGCAGGTCTCGGTGATGCCTACCCGCCCGGCTACCTCGAGAAGTTGCGGCAGGACTGGCCCGGGTGATCGTCCTAGATGCGAGCGTGCTGATTGCAGCCATGCACCCAACAGATGCCCACGGGCGTACGGCTGCGCGCATCATCAGGACTTATGCGGAACCAGGAGCTTTGGTCATTCATGCGGTGAATCTCGCCGAGGCACTCGTTGGCGCCATCCGCGCTGGTCAGGAAAAGCGGGTTCGGCGTGCG
>JBIISH010000213.1:0-3816 GCA_044341115.1 Candidatus Nanopelagicales bacterium | reverse complement strand
TGTACCCATCAAAGTGGCTGCATACACCTCATCGGGGTCGAGCCTGCGCAACTCCTCTGCGAGTAGTTCGGCCAAATCTCGGCGGGGAAGTGCAACCTGCGATTCGGCTGAGCCTGGCACATGCAACTGTGCTGTGCTGCCATCCGGTCGCCGAATAGATATGTCTCCTTGAGTTGACAGCATCTGGACAGCAGTAATTCCCAAGCCGGGTGTTTTGATGACTTCTACTTTCGTGGAGAGACCGTTTGCTAACCAGGTTCGAAGCAGTTCCGCGCTTGCGTTGAGCGACTCAGCGCTGATGGAGACTGACTCGACCTCGGCAATGGTTTGATCGAATAGCGATGCGATGAGCGAACGCCATGGAGTTATCCGGGTCCACGACAAATCCGTATCACCGGGCCGGTATCCATGGCGACGCCGTGCGAGCTCAGCAAGTGGGTCCAGCGCCGTCGAACAATCGGTGATGCGTCTTTGGGCGTGCCGCCCAATCAAGTCCTCCGCAGGACACTCTGGAGCTTCTGCAGGCCAGTAGGCCACAACAGGGGTGTCACTGAGCAGGAGCGGAATCGCCACCGAGTTGGCGTGCTCAGAGAGAGCACCACGAAGCCGAAGAACGGCAACTTCTCCGGGCCCATCGTCGCCACCGACCGCAATCTCCGCATCGAGTCGTGGCTCACCCTTTCCCGGTCTTGGAATCAGGGTGACAATGCGCATCGGGTGTTGCCGTGCGGCCGTGACGGCCGCTGCAGTTGCATCTGCCTGATGTTCCTCATCGGTAAGGATCAGCATGGTGAGAACCATGCCGGTGGTGGGGGAGCCTTGGCGGTGGCGTTCCGATGCGATTGCTGCAGCTACCGCGCTTCCGCTGGTGTCGTCCAACCTGATCATGGCCGCCTCCAGGTGTTGCCATCACGCTCGATCATCTCGTACGCAGAGGACGGGCCCCAGCCACCCGACGCGTACTGCTCAGGCGAACCCTCCTCTTCCCACCTCTCCAAGATTGGGTCGAGAATCTTCCAGCCCAACTCAACTTCCTCATGGCGAGGAAACAGAGGTGGATCACCGAGCAACACATCAAGGATGAGCCGTTCGTATGCCTCAGGACTCGTATCGACAAATGAGTCGCCATACTGGAAATCCATGTTGACATCGCGAACTTGCAAGGACGACGTGTTCGGCACCTTCGAGCCGAATCGCACGGTGATGCCTTCATCGGGCTGGATCCTGAAAACAAAGGCGTTATTGCTGAGCTCTTGCACTGATGAACTGTCGAAGGGCAAATGCGGGGCATTCTTAAAGACAATAGCTACCTCGGTGACTCGTCTTCCGAGCCGTTTTCCCGCCCGTAGATAAAAAGGCACGCCCGCCCATCTGCGCGTCGCCACGTCCAAACGGATGGCGGCAAAGGTTTCAGTCCGTGAATGGGGAGATATGCCGTCCTCTTCGAGGAACCCTTTGACGGGAATCCCTCCTTGCCACCCTGCCGCATATTGCCCTCGGGAGGCATGTTTTTCAACGGAGGTCGGTCTGGTGACAGCCGACAAAACCTTGACCTTTTCCGCGCGAACATCATCAGCGCTGAAAGAGATCGGTTCCTCCATCGCAGTGAGTGCAAGCAGTTGGAGTAGATGATTTTGAATGACGTCTCTCATCGCACCGATGCCGTCATAGTATCCCGCGCGGCCACCGATCCCGATGTCTTCAGCCATGGTGATTTGAACATTCCGTACGTAATTCGCATTCCACAGCGGCTCAAACATCATGTTGGCAAATCGCACTGCCAGAATGTTTTGAACGGTCTCTTTACCCAAGTAGTGGTCAATCCGAAAAACTGAACCCGGCGGGAATACTGCATCGACGAGGCGATTGAGCTTCTGAGCACTCGCCAAGTCTCGGCCGAACGGTTTCTCGATCACCACCCGACGCCATGAATTCGGGGATCCGCTCTCGGCTAGTCCGGAGGACTTGAGGTGCTCTAGGACAGTGGGAAACATTCCCGGCGGAATGGATAAATAGAACGCATGATTTCCTTGCGTTCCACGTGTTTCGTCTAGTTCGGCCACCGTTCGCTTTAGAGATTCATATGCAGCAGCATCTGCGAGATCTCCGGCCACAAAACGTATGCCCGAAGCTAATTGGCGCCACGTATCTTCGCGAAACGGGGTTCTGCAATGTTCCCGAACTGAATCGTGGACGATCTCGGCGAAATCCTGATCAGCCCAATCCCGGCGGGCAAAGCCCACTAACGCAAATCCTGGAGGCAGTAGTCCTCTGTTGGCGAGGTCGTAGATTGCGGGCATCACCTTCTTTCGTGACAGGTCACCGGTCACTCCGAAAAGGATCAGGGCTGATGGGCCGGCTATCCGCGGCAGTCGTTGGTCGCGTGGGTCCCGCAATGGGTTCAGCGGCGCGAGATGACCCGTTTCGTTGTAATGCCCGTCCGCTGAATTCATGACTGCGCGAGGGCTGTCTCGACGTTGGCGAGCAGGTTTTCCCATGCAGCGATGAAAGAGTCGACTCCCTCTTCTTCCAGGATTTCGCACACCTCGTTGATGTGGACCCCGACGTCAGAGAGGGCCACAAAAACCTCTTGAGCCTCGATGTGATTGCCGCTGAGAGTATCGCCACGGAACTGTCCATGGTCATTGACTGCTTCAAGGGTTGCTTCAGGCATGGTGTTGACGCAACCCGAACCAGCTATGTCCATAACGTAGCGAGTGTCTGAATAATCAGGATTCTTCACACCTGTTGAGGCCCAAAGCGGTCTTTGGACATTTGCGCCGTGAGCGCTGAGCGCCTCCCATTCACGCGAGGACACAAAATCCTCGTATGCATGCCAAGCGAGTCGGACATTTGCAATGGCTGCGCGACCCCGAAGGTCAAGGGCTTCCTGGCTACCAATGGCTTCTAATTGCCGATCAATTTCTGTGTCAACGCGGCTAACAAAGAAAGAAGCCACCGAATGGATCTTCGTGACATCGATGGCTGCCTTGATCGCTTTCTCTAGGCCTTGGGCGTAGGCATGCATGACTTCCCGGTATCTCTCAACAGAAAAAATCAAGGTGACATTAACGCTTATGCCTAATGCGGTTACTTCCGTGATTGCTGAGATTCCTTCTCGAGTAGCGGGGATCTTAATGAGGACATTGGGTCGATCCACTTCACGCCACAGTGCCTGTGCTTGCTCAATAGTCGCAGGTGCATTGCGAGCCAGGCGGGGATCAACCTCAATAGAGACACGGCCGTCGACTCCGTTGCTTGCGATCCAGACGCCATGAAGAACATCGCAAGCAGCTCGAACGTCTGACGTTGTTAAGTCTCGCACGACGGTCTCGGCATTAGCTTGAGCTGCAGATAATCGGGCTATATCCGCTGCGTAGTCGACCGCCCCGGATCGGATCGCCTTGTCGAAAATTGCTGGGTTTGTTGTGACTCCTCGCACATAACGAGTTTTGACAAGTTCTGCCAGATTCCCAGACGTCAGACGAGACCTGTTGAGATCATCAAGCCACACGCTGAGTCCAAGTCCGGTTAAATCACGAAGTGCCGAAGTGCTCACAGTGCGCTCACCCCGCGATCGCGTAAAACACTGGATTGGGCAGCTTCAACGATTGCTCCTACCGTGATGCCAAATTCAGTGAAAAGGGTTTCGGCGGTGGCGCTGGCACCGAAGTGGTCAATGCCAATCACTACTCCTTCGGTCCCGATGTACTTGTACCAGCCGAGCGTGGCACCTGCTTCGATTGCAACCCGAGCACGTACCTTGCTGGGTATAACTCCTTCGCGGTACTTGGCATCTTGTTCATCGAACCACTC
>JBIISH010000172.1:0-4434 GCA_044341115.1 Candidatus Nanopelagicales bacterium | reverse complement strand
CGACTCCTCATTCACAATTTGCCATGTCCGTGCGGCGGCCGCATTCGTCTCTCGCCTACCCTCCGATTCACTTTCAATCATTGATGCTCTCTTACCAATGGCATTCCCGTAGGGATTGTCGGGGCCTATCGGCACGGGTACCGCATCGATCTCGACAACAGAGTTCCGTTGGCCATCTACGGCAGGGTCCATGCGGACACAGAACATGTGCTGGTGGTGCTGACCGGCGAGTTCCGGTGCAGCTCGCCCTAGATAAGGCGACGAGTCGCCAGCAGCAAGGTAGGCGGTTTGGATGATTCCGGTGAGTTTGATTTCACATTCGATGGTGCCATCCTGATAGAAATACCAGTAAAACCCATAGTCATAGTTGCCCACCGTGGTCCAGTAGGAGATCACTAATCTTCGCGACCTGCGAACCCAGGTACCGCCCTGTCGCCAATTTGCGCCACGCCACAAAACACCAAAATCCTCTTCATGCAGGCACATGGCTCGATCTAGCGTGTATGGATTTCCGCCTGAATCACAGAAATAGGCATCAAAGTAGTAAATCGAACCAAGGCAATCGCAACCTAAACTCAGCGAATTAGCCAATGCCCCCAACCCGTATTCGCCGACGTCAAAGGCGCTGCGCCAGAAATGGGAGGGACGAGGATCGCCATATGGGACCACCATCTCCGCAAATGCGACCCGATCCATAACGGTGCGCACCTGACCATCATCGTCATAGCAAATGTCGTGCAGAACCATTCCTTCTCGAGCATTCATCGAGACCCGGAAAGACCACTTCTGCCATGACACTTTCCAGCCATCCACGGTGAAACTTGGACCTTCAGGCTGAACGATTTCAAGCGGCATCAAATCAGCGCGCGGCACCACACCATTGTCATCGTGAAAATTAGAGTCCTCATCTGGTATCGGGAGAATCTGATCGTCCACGACCGCTAGTACTCGACCATTTGTAAGGTCCACGTAGGTGACCAGGCCATCGATCGGATGAGCATATGCATTGTCTTGAAGGTTCTTTGGGAGATAGCAGACCGTCCGAACAATGCGCAGACCGCGCTCATTTTCGAAACCGAAGTTGCCTGCAGACATGGGATCAACTTGGACAAGATCGAAATCCGTGACACCCCGCTTGAGCATTGCGGCCTGCCATTCGCTCGAGTCCTTGACGATTCGCTCGATTTCAATGAATTCATCAACCACGATTGGGGGCTGAGCTGTAATCCCCTTCTCTGTGAGGTTTTCGTGGCCGATCACTTCGCCCCTGGGCAGGGCAACCAGCCACTCTTCGGTTTCGTGAGTGCGCTGATTCAAGGTGACCACACGAACCCGCCGCTCAGCAGTTGCTCTATCAGTGGATTCCCTGGAGGGCTCCTCCAAAAGCATGAGCGAGAAAAGCACCTCTGTTGGATCTTCTACCTTTTCGCGGACCGCTTTCGCGGCGGCGCGAATTTCACCAGGAAGCAACGAATCCAAGATGTGTTGTGGTGGTGCCTCTGAATCAAAATCACGAGGGACCAAAGTTGACATCACAGTTTTACACTCCCCAAATAGTGCCAGTGGAAAGTTGACTTCACCACGAATTAACCGCTCAGTTCAGCTGAATAATCAAGGGATTTGCCTGATCGAATTCGATATTCAGCAACGATCCAGCCCAAGATGGCCGCTATCGGGATCAAGATGAGCAGAAGCCGCGCCGACTCCGGAGTGCTGCCCAAAATCTCGTAGTTGGTGAGCGCCAAGACAAGTACAGCCAGTAGGCCAACTCCAGATACCAAAGGAGCGATCTTTGTTGTCCAGACATTTGTCTCGAGCTTTGTTCGACCAAAGAACACGATGACCGAGACACTCACTGCGCACAAGGAGATGAGCAATCCAACAGTTCCCAGACCCACAAGCCATGCATATGTGACCGTGAATGGGTCGGCTCCACCAAAAGTGAATATGCCAAGAATTATTGCAATCGTGATTGAAACGACTAGAGAAGCAACAACCGGCGTACCACGACCATTTGTTTTACCCAGTCCTTGGGGTAGCGCACCAGCCCTACCCAGAGCGAACACATAACGCGTGATGAGGTTCTGGAAACCAATGAACAAAGCGAGAAAACTCAGGATGACGAGATAACTCAGGTACGTGGCGAAGCCTTCACCGAGTGCTGCATAGGCAACATCAAAGAAGAAGCTGCCGATCTGTTCCGGTGCGATCGAAGCCGCTTGGATACCCACTTGGACCGTCATCAACCATGCTGAGACCGCATACACAACGATCACCACAGCCAGTGAAAGATACACCGCCCGTGGGATGGTTCGACGCGGATTCTTTGCCTCTTCGGAGAAGACAACAGTCGCTTCCAAACCGCTGAAGCACACCATCGCCAATAGAAGAGCAATACCGAAACCTGCGCCAAACACGATGCCGGGATCGAACCCAGCGAAAGTGAAGCCGTCCGGTCCCCCCTGAATAGCGAGCGCCACATCGAGAACGATGATGGTGACCGCCTCAACAGCAAGAAGAATGAGAAGGACGCGAGCGTTCAGCTGAACACCAGTGAGCCCAACAATTGCCACCAGTATCAGGAATGCAAACGTAATGATTTTGTACTGATCAAAAATGCCAAGAATGTCAGCAGCGACTGCGCCCGAGATGGCGTAGAAAGAGATGATGGCTGCAAAGTAGAAAAGTACCGTCACATATGCCATAGCGGTCGCGGCTTTTTTGCCGAACGCGCGATCGATGTACGCGACGAATCCACCTGCATTGACCATGTGGCGACTCATGGCTACGTAACCGACAGCGAAAATTGCGTAAAGCACGCCTGCGATGACAAAGATGGCCGGCGTCCCAGCACCTTGAATCGCGAAGATGACGGGGACGGCAGCTGCTAGAACCGAGATTGGAGCGACAGCCGAAATAACTAGCGCTGAAATCGAGGGAACCCCCAATTTACCCTGTCCGAGTGTCCCAACAGGGGGTGAAGCATCGCTTCCAGTTCCAGCAGCCATCGGATCCATCACGTTCCTCCTCGAGTTGAAGCCCGGTAAACTCTGATCCGGAAGATACTCTGGGATTGATCATTTGTCCGACATTTTGAATATTTAGGGCAATTTGGCCGGAAATGTGGCCACACACGGGCTTTTTACCGGCGGCTGGGTCGCGACGCGAGCAGAACAGCCAACCAGGTGAGGGCAACCCCGGCCAACAACTGCCACGTCACTGCTGAGCCAGCGGTGGGTGCCACCAGGTCCATCACAACTGACCCGGCTAAGAGCCCGACCAACGTGAGTAATGAGGTCACGAGCACGCCGACAGTGCGCACCACCCATGCGACCGTGGCAATGTAGACGAGTCCGAAAGCACCGGCGATTGACATCCACCAAAGATCCGTCGGGATAGGCGCCCACGTAGTCACTGTGGCTAAATCGGCAAGGGCAACAACGCCTGTCATGAGTACTGCACCAACGATGAAATTGAGCCAAGCGGCTGTAATTCCATGACGGGTGACCGCCCCTACTTTCCCATTCAGAGCCTGCTGAAAAGCACTTGCTGCACCCGCCGACGCGGCTAGGACGAGGACGATGATGAGTGCGATTGGGCTGACATCGTCACGGCCGATCCGTCCGGACGCAGCCGTGGCAATCGCCAACAAAGCCAAAACTGAGGCGGCTATTCGAGCAGCAGAAATATCTTTACGGCCCATTGGGCCAATTCCCAGTCGATCAACCAGGAGTGCCGTACCCGTTTGTCCGGCAACCACTGCAATCGTGAATACGGCGACGCCCACTGCGAGAGATGCGCTTCCCTGAATGGCAATGTAGTACCCCCCTAGTGCTCCCCCGATCAATTGCCAAGGCCGCAGTTCCCCTGACCTAATCGCACGCATCAGCACCCACCAAGATGCTCGAAGACTTGGCGCAACAACCACCGCTACCGATGCAATGAGCGCCGCAACAGTGAGATTGATGAGTGATACTTCAAGGGGATTATTTGTCACCTCAACCAACTGTGCATTCAGTCGAGCTTGAATTATCGTTCCCCCGGCAGCCACGACCAGGGCAGCCGAAGGAATCCAGGTCACCACGGCATACTGCCCACATGAAGTGTGTTGTCGCGACTCACCCGGGTGGGCCTGAAGTTCTGGCATCCACCGAAACCGAGCTGCCCGACCTGGAGCAAGGCGAAATCCGTGTTGCCGTCGAGATCGCGGGCGTGAACTTCTGGGACGTGATGCAGCGCAAGGGTCTCGTGCCACTGCCGCCAAGTCATATTCCGGGCGTAGAAGGTGCAGGCGCCATCATCGAGATAGCTGCCGACGTTTCCGACTTCACACTTGGTGATCGCGTTGCGTGGTCGAAGATTCAAGGGAGTTATGCCGAACTGGTGCAGGGTCCAGCGCAGTTCTTTGTGCCGATTCCTCATTCGGTGCCCAGT
>JBIISH010000012.1:0-15440 GCA_044341115.1 Candidatus Nanopelagicales bacterium | reverse complement strand
CTCAGCGGCGATGGTAGTTTATGGCTACCCCACCACCGTGCCGGTCACGATCGATGAGCTCATCCCGTTGGTGAAAGCAGTTGTGCGTGGATCCCAACGCGCCATGGTGATCGCGGACCTGCCATTTGGTAGTTACCAGGGGAGCGTCCAACAGGCCATGGAAACCGCAGCGGCCTTCATGAAAGACGGCGGCGCCCACGCCATCAAATTGGAAGGCGGTGCATCCGTTCTTCCGCAGGTCGAGGCCTTAGCGAGCGCCGGGGTGCCGGTGATCGCCCACGTTGGCCTTACCCCTCAATCCGTGCACGTTCTCGGCGGCTACCGCGTTCAAGGGCGCGGAGAGAAGGGTGACGTCTTGTTGCGCGACGTCAAGGCTCTTGAGTCTGCCGGAGCAGTGGGCGTCGTTCTTGAAGCGATCCCGGCCGAACTCGCCGCGAAAGTCAGCGAACTGCTCACCATTCCCACTATCGGAATTGGCGCCGGACCAGATACCGATGCCCAGGTCATCGTGTGGCAGGACCTAGTAGGCCTCACACCCGATCCAGCGCCGAAGTTTGTGCGCCGGTACGCCAACATTCGCGCAGACATCAGCAAGGCAGCACAATCCTGGCGCCGCGACGTCGAGGACGGTTCGTTCCCTTCAACGGGTGAGTCCTACCGCTGAATCAGGGTCACTAAACGTCGGTAACGCGAAGTCCGGCGTGAGCCTTGTAGCGCCGATTCATCGAGATCAAGTTTGCGGTCATCGCTTCAACTTGACCTGCATTGCGCAGCCGCCCGGCATAGATCCCACGCATTCCGGGAATCCTCTGCACGAGCGCAGCTGTGATATCAGTCGCTTCACGGTCGTCCCCCACTACGAGGACATCGGTGTCGAGGGTCTCAATATCGGCATTGAGCAGCAGAACTGCTGATACGTGATGAAAAGCTCCCACCACTTTGCTCATCGGCAACACACCTGCTGCCTGCTGGGCTGCAGAGCCTTCAGGAACATCCAGTGCAAATGCGCCTTGTTTGTCAAAACCAAGCGGATTCACACAGTCAATGACGATTTTCCCTGAAAGATCAACAGCCAGATCCTCGAGCAATTCCTTGTGCCCATCCCACGGAACAGCAACAATTACCACATCTGCCCCACGCGCACACGTGCGATTGTCGGCACCCGTCACATTGGGATGCAGCTCAGCCGCAATCTGTTCAGCACGTTCTGCGGTGCGTGAACCGATCGTCACGGAGTTGCCAGACATTGCAAGACGTAGCGCTAATCCACGCCCTTGCTCACCTGTTCCTCCCAGAACACCAATCGTCAAACCCGACACATCGGGCAACTCATATGGATCAACAACAGTCGGTGCGGGTGCGCTTTGCCAATCAGATGAGGTTGCCATAGTTGCAAATGATGCCAGATACGGATACCACGCGCGCGACACGAATTGCGCAAACGACGCGTATGTCTTTGCATCTTGACAACTCCTCTGTCACAGTTCTCTACAAGGGTGTCTGCAAAAGCGCAGATCCCACGACACGGGAGGCAACGTGGCGGTCGCAAAGAAGACTGCACGCAAGGCTGTCAAGAAGGCAGCCCCGCGCAAAGCAGCAAAGAAGGCAACAGCAAAGAAGGCCGTAAAGCGGACTGCCAAGAAGGCAGCCCCGCGCAAGGCAGCAAAGAAGGCAGCCCCGCGCAAGGCAGCAAAGAAGGCAGCCCCGCGCAAGGCAGCAAAGAAGGCAACTCGCCGCAAGTAAGTCCCACGGCGTATCAAAGGCCCGCGCTCTTCGGAGTGCGGGCCTTTGACTTTTCCCTGCGCATGCTTTGGTGCACGACTCCGTGAAGAAAAAAATAAAATAGACTCAGGCGGTGACTACAGCAATGCGAGCCGCGCTGACGCCGGGCACCCAAACCGCGATACGCAAGGTTCCAGCCTCGATCGCCCGCCCCGAATATGTGGGTAAACCCGCTCCTTCGCGATTTTCTGGATCAGAAGTTCAATCGGTTGAGACGATCGCCTTGATGCGTGTCGCCGGGCGGATCGCAGCCGACGCCCTCGCTGAAGTAGGCCGCCACATAGCGCCAGGGGTTACCACCGATGAGCTTGATCGAATCGGCCACGAATACTTGTGTGATCACAACGCCTACCCCTCGACACTTGGCTACCGGGGATTTCCCAAATCACTGTGCGCCTCCCTCAACGAAGTCATTTGTCACGGAATTCCTGATTCCACCGAGCTGCTTGATGGCGATATCTGCAATATCGACATCACCGCTTTCATCGGAGGGGTACACGGCGATACCAACGCCACTTTTCTCGTGGGTGAGGTCGCTGAGGAACCGCGACTCCTCGTCGAGCGCACCAAGGAAGCCACGAAACGCGCAATCGCAGCAGTGGCGCCAGGGCGCCCGCTCAACGTGATCGGCCGCGTTATCGAAAGTTATGCAAAAAGGTTTGGCTACGGTGTTGTGCGCGATTTCACCGGACACGGGATTAGCACGGCATTTCACACCGGCCTCGTTGTTCCCCACTACGACGACCCAGGCTCGATAACTGAGCTTCGTGAAGGAATGACTTTCACCATTGAGCCGATGCTGACTCTGGGAACGTATGACTACGACATGTGGTCAGATGGCTGGACGGTCGTCACCAAAGACCGCAAGTGGACGGCCCAGTTCGAACACACCCTCGTGGTTACTGCTGATGGAGCCGAGATCTTGACACTGCCCACCGGTGAGCAGGAGTGGAAGTAATGAACGAGGTCAGCTCTGAGAACACCTCAACGGCATGGCCCACAGATGTCTTGACTCTCTCAATCGACGTTGGTGGCAGCGGAGTCAAAGCTTCCGTGCTGAACCCATCGGGTGAAATGATGGTGGAACGGGTGCGAGTCGACACTCCTTACCCGTGTCCACCAGAGCGCCTCGTCAGCACCATTGTGGAACTCACCAAAGACCTTCCCGCTACCCACCGCGTCTCGGTCGGCTTTCCTGGCATGGTGCGGGTGGGACGGGTGATCGACGTTCCATCCCTCACTAGGCCCACCTACGACGGTCAGCGCGACCCTGAGCTTGCCGCGCTTTGGCAGGGCTTTGATCTGGGAACCGTTCTAGCCCAAGTGCTCAACAAGCCCACGAAGGTAGTCAACGACGCCGACATGCAGGGGTGCGCGGTTGTCCAAGGAACCGGAATGGAATTCGTCTTAACCTTGGGGACAGGAGTCGGCACCGCCCTCTTTCACGAAGGGAGCCTGCTCCCCCACCTCGAACTTTCGCACGGCCCGTTCCGTGACGGCCAGAGCTTCGATATCGCCCTTGGCAACTCCGAGCGCAAATCGATCGGCAAACCTGCGTGGCGCAAACGAGTGGCCGCTGCCATCGTTGATTTCGACGACATGTTCTATTTCGATCATTTATACGTCGGCGGCGGAAATGCCAAACACCTTGAACCTGACGACATCGGTGCGAAGGGCCAAATTGTGCCCAATAGCGCTGGGATCATCGGCGGAGTCCGCATCTGGGAACTTGAAGGTTAAACTATAAAAATGACGAAGTGGCTCACCCGGGAAGAGCAGAGCGCTTGGCGAGCCTGGTTGAGCGCTTCCCGGTTGCTCACTGAGCAGCTCAGTAAGGAACTTTCAGAAAAGCATGGCCTCAGCATTGCTGATTACGTCATTTTGGTGCAGCTGTCTGAGTCGCCCGATCATCAAGTTCGCATGAGCGATCTTGCCGAACAGACTCTGGCATCAAGAAGCAGGCTTTCTCACCAAATTGACCGCATGGAACAACGCGGACTGGTTCGCAGGGAAGCTTGCTCCGACGATCGACGCGGCTATTTCGCGATCCTCACTGATGCCGGCCTTCAAGCGATCGTCGAGGCAGCCCCAGACCATGTGGCCGGGGTCCGCACCCACCTGGTTGACCTATTGGGTCCAGCCAACTTTGCAGCTCTTGGGGACGCCTGCGCTCGCGTCACAGAGCATCTGGAGTCCATGCATCTTGAGTCCATCGACAGCAAGGGTGAATGCGACTAGAAGTTCCCTGCTGATTTCATCACCTGCGCAGAGTGGCACCGATAATTGTGTGGTTTTCGAATGGTGTTGCTTTAGGAGACTGAGAGAAATAAAGCCGCCATGAATTGGGCCCGGTCTGATAGGCCGTCGGATCAAGCACGTTGACGGTGTCCGCCGTTAATGGCTTGGCAACAACACTCCAAGTGAGTCCGTCTGTGGACGTGGCCGCATAGAGGCGCTGCGGTGGTTGACCCGGACCGGTGGACACCAGTGCAATCCAGTCACCAGATTTCGCCTGAATCACGTCAGAATCAACGAATCCACCGGTGAATCGGTTACCTGCATCCTTGATGAAGCTGGTGCCAGTTGCATCTGTTGACGTGGCGCTCACGATTACTTCCGGCGAGTTGATGCCCACCGCGGAGCTGAGGTTGACCCCGCAAGCGGTCAATTTCTTGGCCTGTGCGGCGGTCGGCTTGGCGCCCTTACCAATCTTGGCAAGTTGAGCGGCACCGATCTTCTTCGCTGCGCACGCTCGTTGCTTACCCGTGGGCTTGACCGACGTGCTGACCGGGCGGGTTGCAGTCGGATCGACATCGACCCAATAGAGGCGCACGCGACCATCTGGCAACACCACAGAATCAGGCACCCCCCAAGCCCGCTGCTGAGGCGCAGACTTGATTCCAAGCGGTGTGGGTGCCCCGAGCGCAGGGATCCCGGCACCATAAACAACGGGAGCGCTCGTGATCTCTTTTGTGCCATCTGGGGACATAGAAACGAAATACGCCCGCGACGAGCCATCGGCGAGGGTCACGGACGTGTAATCCATACCAAAGGAGAAGGGCAACCCAGCCGATGTACACGAGCCGCTGGGAGCGCAGTTGGCCATCTGCCACCCACCTGGTCCCCCGCCGTAAAAGACGCGATCATTTTGGGCATCACCCTGCATAACAAACGGGCTCACCCCTGAAAGATTTGTGGGAGTCTGGTCAGAAATTGTGAAGGACGAAGCCTGGGCTGGGACCTGTAGGAGCACTGCCGCAGCGGCCGCCGAGATCGAGAATAAGGAGAGCCTGCGGATTCCAAGGGATGAGTTCACGCACGCAAGATACAGAAAACACGCTCAATATGGGGGCTAATTGAGCGTTTTTTCAGTGACGAGCCTCCCATCGGCCGCGAAGGTGCGCCATGTGCCCCACTGCTGACCAGCGCGGAACTCCCCCGTGCGCATGACTGAACCGTCCTTGCGAAACCACTCCCATTTCCCGCTCATTGCGTCGTTCTTCATTTTGCCTCGAAACTTAAGGAAACCGTTCGAATAGAAACACTTGATCTCTCCCGAGGATCGCGGATAACTGGCGTTGATCTCAGCCAATCGCACCCTGACGATCTTCCGAATGAGCGTTGCCGGTAACGGCCTGTCCAGATCGAAATGAATGCTGCCTTTAGTTACCGTATACCGATCAAGTTCACCAGCTAACTCCTCGAACACTGCCGAACTTGAAGGGAAAAGACTGTTGTGCTTCTTAAATCCTTGATAGGAAACGACAAGATCTCCGTCAATGCGCAACGATGGCATCCCCCACGCAATCACTTCTTCGGCACCGGGAAGCGTGGCCACGAGCACTGTGCGTACCGCCAGCAAGGCTTGCCGCTGGGCTACCGGAAACCGCACAAGTTCCAGATCAATTAGGCTCGCGGACACTCAATGCACAATAGTTGAGAGTGTAGATTGCCGCTTGAACTTGCGAGAATGTTGAACCTACGGAGGAACCAATGACCGAAGAGAACAAAGATGCCACGAAGGAAATTGGGCAGCATCTCCTCCATGGAGTTGAAGACGTGGCGGACGTGGCTGGCCACGGAGTGACTGGTGCTGTCAAGGGCCTAGCCGATGGGGTGGAAAGCGCGTCCTCAGCCACGAAAACACGCACAAAGGATTCGAAGTAACAGGCCAAATCTTTGCTAGCGCATCAGTTGTGAGCGAATCGTTTGCGCATAACCAGCCACACGAACACGCCGCCAAGAAGCATCAGGCACAGCAGGAGCAGGGTCCACACATTGAGTAAGCCTGAGGGGCCAGAATCCCCCACCGGCGCACTCGCACTTACTCCCCCGGAGCTCTCAGCACTATCAACAAATCGTGGATCTAGAACTTCCACACCCACAGAGACGGTCATCAACTCACCCTGCGAATTGAGCCCATCGAGCTTGATCGTGTGCGGGCCGGCCGGAACCGAGCGTGGGACCATTAGCTCTGCTGTGAAGTCACCCGAACTATCGGTCTTGACCACACCCAGATTGACGGGTTCGGAGAAGATCGTCACATCGATCAGGCTGTCAGGGGCAAATCCCGACCCAGCTATCGCAACAACACCAGCGCGCATGATCTGAAGCCGCGCCTCATCAAGTGACGTTGCCGTCACATTGAATGCCGGCCGTTCGGTAGTGAACTCCAAATCAACCTGCCCTGGAATCGTCAGCACCACTTGACTTGAGGACACCGAGAGCAACGTTGTCTCGACAACCTGACCACCAATTACGGCTGCGATCTGTCCCGGGTTGACCTCACGGATTCCGGCGCCTGGCAACGGTGCATTTGAGTACAGCGGGCCCGAAGATCCGCTCGGCCTCGTCGTCGATGCCGTGACTACCCCATTCGCTGACGAATTGGTGTCGTTGTCATTTGGACGACTCGGGCGTTGCGTCTGATTGTTGATGGGTCGCGCCGGGGTCAGCGCATTATCAGAATCAACATTCGTGGGAGCACCCGGCGCGGCAATTGGAGTATTCATTGAAGAACCACTGCCTGCACCAGCACCAGCATCGGCACCTGCATCGGCTCCCGTGCGGGGAACTGGTACTGGCGCCGGTGCTGGTGCCGGCGCCAAGAGGGCAATGATGTCATCGACAATCGTACGAGTAACCGAAGCGCTGCCGGAAACCAACCAGTCTTCGGTATCAAAGAAGTCATTGAGTGCCGCAACTTCTTCTTCAGTTGTAACGTCCGTGTACCCAAGTGCATGCCATTGAGCCAGGGTGAGGTTCACGTTGTCGTTGTCGAGTGCATCAACACCGGGCGCAAGGGCATTGTAGGAGTCGATCAGAGCTTGGACCTCCGCGAAGGAGTCTGTGAGACTCGCACCCATGGCCGCCAGATAATCATTGATACCAGCAATATTTCCCGCATCAACACCCACCACTCCAAGATCGGTAAAGGTGGACAGCAGTGGCTCAGTGTTGGCTCCATCGTATTGACTGATCACAGCAAGTGCTGCATTCTGCGTCGCGACCACCTGCGTGGCGATGGCTTGAATCCTTGCGAGAGTGTTCACGCCCGAGGTGTCATCGGGACTCGCCTCAATTGCTGCGACCATGAGCGCAAGATTGGTCTCGTTGATTCCTGTGATGCCGATCGCTTCGAAGGAAGCAACGGAGAGAGCAACAGCAGGCGTTGAGCCGGCAGACGTGGCGATGATGGCGGCCACGATGTCGGCAAGAGCAGACAGTTCAGCATGGGTGTCAACCAACTCGAAGGTGGAACGGTCGATCAACTCGTTCATCAGATCAACCTTTGAACTGGTGTCGATCAAAGCAAGACCCAGGCTCGCGAAGTCGGTTGCCGTCAATAGGGCACTGCCGTTATCGAGGCCATCAGCACCCACGATCACCTTCTGCATGGCATCGACAATCGGCTGAATCTCCGCCGTGGTGTCCGAATCACTGGCACTCACGATGGCCAGCACGGAGTTGACCGCCGCTAGGTTTACCGAGGTAACGCCGGTGACTTCCGCGTTTGCGAAATCGGCAATCGTCGGCTCAGTGTTTGTACCGTCGTATGCACTAATCGCGTCCAGACCGGCCGCGAGCGCTGCTACAGCCGCTGCCGTGGTGATCGCTTGCAGATCAGTCATGGTGGTCAGACCCGCAGCACCCGCGGCTGCGTAGGCCTCCAGCACGTACGCCAGGTTCGATGCCGTGACACCGGTAATGCCCAGCGCGGCCATTGCCTCCGGAGTCAGAGCGGGATCCGCCGCTTCCCCGTTCGCGGTGGCGATGATGCCGGCCACGGTCGCAGCCAGCACCGCGAGTTCCGACTGGGTGTCCACGGCGGTGCGCGGAAGAGAGTCGATCGCAGAGTTCAAGAGGCTGGTGGCTGCGGCGGAGTCAATGGCAGCCAAGCCCAGAGTCTGGAACTGATCCTGGGTCACCGTCCCACCACCGTTGGCCAGACCATCCGCGGCACCAAGAACCGCCGCATAGGCATCAACGATGTTCTGGATCTCCGCTGCGGAGTCCGTGACGCCAGCTGCCAACGGGGCGATTGCCGAGTTGATGATCGCCAGATTGTCAGCATCAACCCCGGTCACACCGGCATTGGCGTAGTCATTCAGGGTCGGCACCGGCGCAATACCCGTGTAGGCAGAAATGACGGTCAGTGCGGCGGCACTCGCCTGGGTTGCGGCCGCCGTGGCGATCGACTGGACCTTTGCGAGGGTGTCGACTCCCGAACCGTCGTCAGCGGTGGCAGCAATGGCTGCGAGCACCGACGCAAGGTTCGCGTCGGTCACGCCCGTGATACCAAGCAGAGCCAGATCCGCCGCGGTCAACGGCGGGGTCGGCGTTCCACCTGCAGCGGTCTGACTGATGGCGTCGACGATGCGTGCCAGCGCCTGCAACTCAGCAAGGGTGTCCACGCTCGATGACGTGCCCGAGTCGACGATCGCGTTCATCAGGAGCGACTCCGCGTTCGTGCTGATCACGGTCAGACCGAGCACCTGGAACTGTGCGGTGGTCAGCGTGGCGTTGCCATTCGCCGTGCCATCTGCCGCATTCAGAATCGCGTTATAGGCATCCACGACCGCCTGCACCTCAGCGGCCGTGTCGGTGGCAGTAGCGGAGAGACCGGCGATCACCGAATTGATCGAGGCAAGATTGCCGGCCTGCACACCGGTGACACCCGCTGCGGTGTAGTCAGACACGGCCGGCACGGTGTTCGTGCCGTCATACGTGGAGATGATCGCGAGGGCTGCTGCCGCAGCTGCCGCAGCATCAGAGGCGATGGTCTGCAGCGCGGAAAGGCTGGAAACTCCAGAGCCATTGTCTGCCGTGGCTGCGATGGCTGCGAGCACTGCGGCGAGGTTGTCCGGGGTCACACCGGTGAGCCCGATGGCAGCAAGATCGGCCGCGGTAAGCGCCGGGGTCACACTGCTTCCGGCGGCGGTATCGAAGATCCGCGCAACGATAGAGGCCAGTGCCGCGATCTCCACCTGGGTATCGACCGCCGTCGAGACCGATCCGTCGATGATGTCGTTGAGCAGCGCCGCCTTGCCCGTCGAGTCGATTGTCGTGATCCCCAGGATCGCGTACTGCGAGGCCGTGAGTGTCACGTCGTTGTCGCTCGCATTGCCATCGGCGCCGGCCAGCAGCGTGTTGTACGTATCGAGGATCAGCTGCACCTCACTGATCGAATCCTTGGCGCTTGCCGCGGTGACCGCGATGACCGAGTTGATCGCCGAGATGTCTGTCCCGGCGGGCACGATGATGCCGGCGTTCTCATAGTCGGCGAGGGTGGGCACCGTGGATCCGGCGCCGTTGTAGCCAGTGATGACCGCAAGCGCAGAGGCTTTCGCATCAGCGACGATCCGGTCGATGAGTGCCTGCAGTTCGACCAGGGTGTCGACACCGCTGCCATCATCCGCCGTACCAGCGATGGCACCGAGGATGGCGGCGAGATTGCTTGAGGTCACGCCGGTGAGCCCGATGGCGGCCAACCCTGCAGCGGTGAGCGCTGGGGAGGCATTACTACCTGCAGCTGTGACGAAGATGCCCGCCACGGTGTCACCCAATGCCTGAAGCTCCGCTCCGGTGTCCACCTGTGTTGACGACGCCGTGTCCAGAACTCGGTTCATCAGGGAGACCTCAACAGCGGAGTCGATCTGCGACATTCCTAGTGCAGCGAACTGGGTACTCGTAAGCGTTGCATTGTTATTGCGCAACTCATCGGCAGCAGCAAGTACCGCGAGGTAGGCATCGATCACTGCTTGGAGCTCTGCAGTCGTATCCACATCACTACCCGATAGGGATGCGATGAGCGAATTGATCAGCGCCAGATTCGAGGAGTCGACTCCGGTGATCCCCGCGGCCTCGAAATCCGAAAGAACCGGCGCAGGGGCAGTGCCGTCGGCGTAACCGCTGATGGCAGCCAGAGCTGCCGTCCGATCGTCGAATGCGCTCACTGCCGCAGTGGTGATCGTCTGCAACGCGGACAAGCTCGCCACACCGCTGCCGTCATTGGCTGTGGCTGCGATGGCCGCCAGCACATCAGCCAGGTTGGCGCTCGTAACACCCGTGATTCCCAGTGCCGCAAGGTCCGCCGCAGTCAGAGCCGGTGAGGGAGTTCCTCCGGCTGCCGTGAGCATGATCGCCGCAACGATGTCGGCAAGGCGCGACAACTCCACAGCCGTGTCGACACTCGTGGTAGCCGACCCATCGATGACATCGCTCAGCAGGTTGGCCCCGGAGGGGGTGGTGATCTGAGTCATGCCGATGGAGGCGAACTGTGAGGCGGTCAAGGACACGTTGTTGTTCGTCCCATCACCATCGGCACCAGTCAGAACCGCTACCCATACTCCCGACATGGTGACCGGGGTCGATGCGAGGCTGATATTTCCTGCAGCGTCCGTGGCGGTGGTGGTGAAGCTGTGCGCGCCAGAGGACAGAGCCGGGGAGACCGTGAACGTCCAGTTGCCGCTCGCGTCGGCGACCGCGGTGCCGAGCAGCGTGGTGCCGTCGTAGATCCGCACAGTGGAGTTCGCTTCAGCTGTCCCTGTCAGTGTTGGCGTGAGCGAGTACGGGCTCAACGGCGCCATGGTCGGAGCAACCGGAGCTGTTGCGTCGACGACGAGGTTTGCCGTGCCAGACAGCACGCTGGCGCTTCCTGCCGCATCTGTGGACCGTGCGGTCACGGAGTAGGTACCCGTTCCCGCAACAGTCACGGACAAGGACCAGTTGCCAGCGGCATCCGCGGTCGCGAATCCAGCAGATGCACCATCGATGAAGACCTGGACAGTGGAGAACGCCTCCGCGGTTCCTGTCACCGTGGGCGTGGTGAGATTGCTGGACAGCGCCGCCACCACGGGCTGCACAGGTGCGGTCGAGTCCACCACGACCACTGCAGGCGTGGCGAACGTGCTCGTGGCTCCCGCTGTATTGGTCGCTGTGGCCGTCATCGAATAGGTCGCATCTACAAGGCCCGTCAACGCGAGAGACCATGAACCGCTCGTCACTGTTGCCGAACCAAGCAGGGTCGAGCCTTGGTACACCGCAATGGTGTCGCCCGTGGTGCCCGTTCCCTCCAGGGTGAGGCTTGTCAGGCGAGTGATGCCATCACCTGCAATACCGGTGTCAGAGGCCGAAGCAAGCCCGATAGTGGGAACGGTCGGAGTGGATGTGTCGACCACAACAGTCAGGGCTGTGGTGGGTGTTCCCACATTGCCCGCCCGATCAACGATGCGCGCGGAGATCTGCTGTGTTCCTGCCGTGAAGGGTGCCGTGGGGGTGATCGTGATGCTTGCTGCCAAGACATCGGCGGAGGTCACGAGAGCAGATCCGATCACGGTGATGCCGTCAAGAAGTTCGATTCGATCGTTGGCGACCGCTCCGCCGCTGGCCAGAGAAATGGTGAAGCGAGGCTGGGTGCGAGAGGTGCGGTTGTCAGTTGATGAACTGCCGGTGTCATCGGCTGCCATGAGATCCGGGACTCCTGGGGCCGCCTGGATCGTGGCATCGATGACGAGTGAGAGGGCTGTCGACGGTGCACCTGAAACATAGGTTTGGGATATCGCAGTCGCGGTGAGCGCATGGGTGCCATCTACGAAAGCTGGACTGATCAGGAAATCGATGTATCCGACAGCGCGATCTCCGGCTTGCAAAGTGGACGTAATGATTGTGCTCCCGTTCGCGCTCAACCTGATGGAGTCGCCATCGACTAGCGGCGAACCACTGATTTCGACCCCATCGATAGCTACGCGAACGGTCGGTGTTGTAACGCTGGTGATGTTGTCGTTGTTTGATGTTCCTGAGTCATCTCTGGCTAACAGATCAGGTGCGCCTGGCGTTCCGGGTACTCGGGTGTCGATCGTCAGGTTGAGTGACCCCGACGTAGCTGAGTTCGCTCCATCGGAGATACGGGCTCGCAGTTCGTACACTCCATCGCTGAAAGGACCCACAGAGAACTGGCGCACCTGCGCAGTGACGTCTGCGCTGTCCAGCGTTCGACTGGCGAGCACCTGGCCTGCAGCATCAATCAACGTGAGTACCTGACCTGCAGCGAAAGGTTCAGACCCAACGGCAATGAGTGGAACGTCAATCCGAACGGTCTGATTACTGGTGCGATCATCCGTATCCACTCCGGAGTCATCTGCTGCAGGCAGATCCGGAGTTCCGGGCGGCGGGATGGGTGACAGGTTCATTGCGACCCAGCGCACGATGTTGCTTGTGTTACCAGCGGTGTCCGTTGCTTCAACAGTGAAACTGCGCGGGCTGATCAGGCCCAGTTCGGTCCAGTCGGCAGCGATGAGTTCGTAGCTCCACGTTCCCGATGTGACGGTCGCGGTTCGGGTGAGTCCTGCGAAAGCGAGCGTGACAGTGGCTGCGGGGGTGGTGCTCTCCACCGTTCCCGCGAGCGTGACACCCGCATCCTTCTCCGCGAGCAGGATCTCATCGTTTCCAGCGATGGCAACCAGGGTCACCACGGGCGGCGTTGTATCGACCACCACATCGAACGCCGGGGAGTTCGCAGGACCAATGTTGCCTGCTGAATCTGTGGCAGTAGCCGTGATCGCATGCGTGCTGCTCGACATGCTGACCAGCGGAGTGAACGTCCATGCTCCCCCAGCACCCGCGGTAGTCGAGCCAAGGAGAACCCCGCTGTCGTAGACCTTGACCGTTGCGTTCGCCTCCGCCGTTCCGACGATGACCGGTGTGGAGTCATTTGTCAGTACCGGTCCGGTGATAACTGGAGCAACTGGCGCGACGGTGTCGACCGAGACCATCAGGGTGTTACTCGCCGCACTGGGATTGCCGTTTGCGTCCGCGAACGCACCGGCAACAACTCGAATGGTCGCAGCCGTTGTCGAGGAAGAATCCGGGGTTAGCGTCACCGAATACGCCGTGGTGGCCCCACCAAAGCCGGTGGTTGAGCCACCGGTTGAGGTGATGTCTCCCGAGGTCAAGCCACTCGTTGACTCGCTCGTGGTGATGGTGACGACAGCGGTGTCTCCAATGCCGAGAAGGGTCGATGGCGAACTGATCGACACCGTAGGTACGTCGTAATCCACAGTAAGAGTGACACCGCTGCTAGCTGGCGCCACGTTTGAAGCAGCATCTTCCAGAACCACGGTCATGGACCCACCAGCTGCGATCGCAGCCTGCAGCGCCGCTGCAGTTGTGAGACCTAAATCGAACGTGACACTCGTATCACCTGCTGCAATTGAGGAATCCGTCGCGATAACGGTGCCGCCAAGAAGCAGCTGCGCCCGGCCACCCGTCGCTTCACCTGCAGCAATGGTCGCTGCAGCTTGTAGGTTCGTGTTCGTTGTGTTGAGGACATCGGCGATGACAGTGCCACCGATCGGCGGAGGGAGCAAGGGTGTCGATAGCAATGGACTTGCCTCCAGCGAGGTTGGAGGCACCCGACGGCAGCGTGGTCGAAGTCATCTCATTGCCCGCTGCATCGGTGATGCTGCCCGCCGCGAAGGTGTAGCTCGAAACGGTGAGGTCGCTGGTCGATTGACTGGTTCCCACGACATAGGTGCCATTCAGAGTGGTTGCCGAAGTCGCAGTGGTCAACGTGACCGTTGCACCCGTGTCGAGGGTCACGGCCAGAGTGGATCCGGCGAGAACGGTCTCACTCATCACCGCACGGATGTTGATGCTTTCACCCAGGCGGTAGGAGCCATCAGCCGTGCTTGACGTGAACGATGAGACCGACGGCGCCACCGTGTCGATGGACAGTCCGATCGTGTTGCTCGCTGCATTCTGATTGCCGGCAAGATCGGTGAATGCACCCCCAGCCACGGAGATCGATCCCACCAGCGCATTGCCCGTGGCGGGTGTGAAGATCGCGGTGTACGAACTTCCGGAGCCGCTGAGTGTGCCGATGGAACCGTTCACCACAGTCACGTCACCCGCAGTAAATGTGGTCGAATCCTCGCTCAGGGTGAATGTCACTACCGCTGACTGCCCCTGCGTGAAGGCCGTGCGCGTGGAACTGATGGTGATCGTGGGGACGCTGTAGTCAACAGTCAAAGTTCGGGGTGCACTCGCCACCGAGACGTTCCCTGCTGCATCAAACAGACGCACGGTCAGATCTCCGCCCGCCGCGATCATCGCTTGCAGCGCCGCAGTGCTACTCAGGCCGAGATTGAAGGAAACCGAAGTGTCACCAGAGGCAATGGATGAGTCAGTATCAATAACCGCCGAACCCAGTAACAACTCGGCGTACCCACCGGTTGCCTCACCTGCAGTGATCGTGGCGGTGTTTGTCATATTTGTATTTGCCGCGAGGAGTGAATTCGCGACAACGGTTCCACCGACCGGACTAATGGTGACATTTGTTGGAGCACTCGGGGCCTGAGTATCAATGACAATTGCCGCGTTAGCCGCAAGAGACCCGGTCGTTGCCGAAGTAATCCCCGGCAGTGTGAGAGTTGCGTTATTCCCCAGAGCATCAGCGATAACTCCACCGTTCAATGCCAACGCGCTTGTTGACTGCTGGGTGAGATCGGCACTGTTGTCCCCCGCCATAACCGAGTAGCGGAATGTCAGCGTGTTCGTGCCTGAACCGCTCGTGTAAACGGCCGAACGATCAGTTGTTCCCGTCTCCAACAGCAGCGTTGGTGTTCCCGTTCCCGTTGTGACGGTCACTGATTCAGTGAACTGAACAGTTATGTCCACCGTGCTACCTGCGCGATAGGTGCCATTTGCCGTGCTTGATGCCAATGCGACGACTGTGGGCACCGCTGTATCGAATTGAATTGTCAGAGCTGAGGCTGCCTGCGAGGGGTTGCCGTTGAGATCTGTCCAGGCGCCAAGATCTGAGGAAATTGATGCGGTTCCGGAAGTCGCTGCCGTGGGCGTGAACGTGGCCGTGTACGTGACGCCTGAGCCAGACCAGGCCGGCATGGTGCCGCCACTGATTGTCCGCGTGGCAGAGCCAAAAGTTGTTGAAGTCTCACTCAGGGTTGCCGTGATTGTTGTTGTCTGGCCATTTAGCAATGTCGAACGACTACTGGTAAATGAAACTGTTGGCCTGGAGTAATCAACCGTCAATGTGAGCGCGGCGCTGGCACTCGATGTATTGCCTGCAGCATCAAGTAGTCGAACGGTAAGCGCTCCGCTACTGGCAATTGCAGATTGCAAGTCAGCAGTTGTGGCTG
>JBIISH010000171.1:0-4446 GCA_044341115.1 Candidatus Nanopelagicales bacterium | reverse complement strand
CACCGAGCCAGGCAGATTGTCGATTCCGACCAGGACCAAGTCGTTTTCAGCGGCCCACGCCTTCAGGTGCTGCGCATCCTCGTGGTGGCGAATGTGCTGGTAGCGATCGGTGACCATGGCTCCGCGTCGGTTCCAGCGCTTGCGCCCCACGATGTGCACCTCGGCAGCAAGGAACGCGTTAGCGGTGCGCACAACTGAGCCGATGTTGAAGTCGTGTTGAAAGTTTTCGATCGCAACGTGAAATCCGTGCCGGCGGGTATCTAGATCGGCGACGATTTCTGCCATCAGCCAGTACCGGTAACGATCCACCACATTGCGGCGATCACCAGCCTCGAGAAGTTCCGGGTCAAAGCGCGGATCCTCGGGCCATGGGAGCGGGTGCGGACCCACGCCCACTTCAAGATCATCCGACTCGTGCAGCTCGGCACCGTCGACGTCACTCACGTGCGTGACGATAACCGCTACCGTGACTGCGTGCTTGCAACCCTGACCAACCTGATCCGTGGCGCGCTGATGGGTGTCGCTGAAGTCATCCCCGGCGTGAGCGGTGGAACCGTCGCCTTGATCGTCGGCATTTACGAGACGCTGATCAATGCCATAGCGAATGCCGTGCTGGCGCTGCGCCAACTTGTCGGCCTGGGAACAGGTGGCCCATCCGCACGCTCTGCCACTCGAACCCTGCGGTCTTTGCCGTGGCGCATTCTGATTCCCGTTGCCATCGGTATGGGAATTGCCTTGGTGTTAGGCGCCAGGTTCATTGAGCCGTTGCTTGAGGAATACCCCGTTCAGATGCGCGCGCTTTTCTTCGGTCTCGTTCTTGCCGGCGTCTACGTTCCCGCACATATGGTCATCCGTACAGCACCTGGCAAATGGCGTTGGCAGGATCTGATTCCTGCTGCTATTGCTGCAGTTTTCCTGTTTTGGCTCACAGGGTTACCGCCCGCAAACATCGTGGATCCAAGCCCCGTTGTGGTGGTCCTTGCTGCAGCAGTCGCAATCTGTGCACTTGTTTTACCCGGCATCTCCGGCTCGTTCCTGCTGCTCTCGATCGGGCTGTACGAGACAACAATCAGCGCCGTCAACGATCGCAACTTTGGCTATCTCGCACTCTTCGCGGTCGGAGCGCTCATCGGACTCGCCTCGTTCGTCACTCTTCTGAAGTGGTTGCTCGCCAATCGCGCCCGGATCACACTGGTCATCATCACCGGCCTGATGGTGGGTTCATTGCGCGCCCTGTGGCCGTGGCAAACCGAAGATCGTGACCTGCTCGCACCTTCCGAAGATCTCGGAATGGTGATTCTTCTCTTCGGAGTAGGGATTCTGATCGTCGTGGGCCTACTGATTGCCGAGCGACGCCTCGGAATTTCCGAGGAACAAACAGATTTCAGCTGAGGCCAAGATCTTCGAGCGAGTACGCCGCTGAGTAAGTGAACCCGCGCTCCTCGACCGCAGCTCGAGCGCCACGGTCCACGATCACACTGACGCCAGCCACCGTTGCACCAGCTTCAATCAGGGCATCAACAGCAGTGAGCACCGAAGCACCCGTTGTAGAGGTGTCTTCAACAGCTAACACCGAACGCCCGGCAACATCGGGGCCTTCGATCCGGCGCTGCAGTCCGTGCTGCTTCTCACTCTTGCGCACCACGAACGCATCGAGAAGAACTCCCTCGCGAGCGGCGTCGTGCATCATCGCCGCGGCAACAGGATCAGCGCCGAGGGTGAGCCCGCCCACTGCTGCAAAGTCGAGATATGAATTAACTTCACGCATTACTTGGCCCACAAGTGGTGCCGCCACGGCATCGAGGGTGACCCGGCGCAGGTCGACGTAGTAATCGGCCTCGCGACCACTCGACAAAATCACTTTGCCGCGCACCACGGCTTTGGTGAGGATCTGTTCACGCAGGGCATTCCAGGCATCAGTAGGCATACGCACACCTTAAGGTGAAGTCGTGCCCGTGACCACGATCGTGCTCATTGATGCCGACCCGACGGGTGAGTTGGCGGCAGAACTTGAGGCCAGCGCACCATTTATTGTGCATCGGATAGACGCGGTCGATCGATCGGTGCCCCTGATCTGCAGCGAGATCAGTGTACTCGATCCGGTCTCTCCGCTTCTCATTGTCACGAACGCACAAGACGCATCGATACTGCCCGGTATCGCCCTGGCCCAGCGGGCGGCCCATCGCAAAATTGCCGGAACGGTACTGATCGAACCGGGGAAGGTTGCGATCGGTGAATCGTGGCCAGAATCGCCAGTATTTGTGACCGTGTCAGTTGCAGCACCCGATCGAGTGACTGCTGCGCTGCGCGGCTGGACCGTGACCGCTGCAGAGACCATTGCCGATCAAGCCAGGGTGATCGTCACCGCGGCGACATCTGTCGAATAATCCAACGCGGTGCCGTGCGCACAAACAGGCCCAGGGTCTTGTACTGCAATCCCGCCACACTGATCGCCTTGTTCCGCTTTGCATCGCGCAGCGCCTGATCGACAACCTGCTGAGGGGTCAACCACATCCACCCAGGCACCTTCGACATATTCATGGCTGCTCGGTCATGGAATTCGGTTCGCACATAACCGGGGCACACCGCGGTCACGTTCACCCCAGACCTGGCACATTGCCGATTCAGGCTTTCCGAGAAAACCGTTACCCACGACTTGGCCGCCGAGTAGGTGCCCGACGTGATCCAGGAGGCGATGCTGCTGACGTTGATGATGGTGCCCGAGCCGCGCTCGCGCATGCCCGGAAGAGCTGCGTGGCACAGTTCCATGACCGCGGTCACCATCACGTCGAGGAGTCGTCGTTCTTCGTCAATTGGCGTTTTCCAAAATGACGACTTCAGTCCGAAGCCGGCGTTATTGACCAACACGTCCACGAGATGCGTGCGTACATACTCAGCGGCCTGCTGCCGGCCCGATGGGTCAGACAAATCGAGCGCGAGCACCTCCACGTTGATGCCGTGCGTCCGCGTCAACTCTGCGGCTAACTCCTCGAGCCTTATGTGATCCCGCGAGATCAGACACAGGTCATACCCCTGGGCCGCCAGTGTCGAGGCAAAGCACCTGCCAATGCCGGCAGTCGGACCGGTCACAACGGCCAATGGAGTTCTCGTCATCCCGCCATCCTGTCTTACTTGCAGGCAGGACGTACGGTTCTCCTATGGGGAGATCACGCTGGAGCAGGTGGAGAGTCCGCCTTGTGGCTGCTCTGCTAGCGACCCCACTCACACTGAACTCTCCTTGGGTGGCAGCGACCGAGGCCGATCTCGGCCCGACACCACGAATCATTAACGGCATCAGTGGGGAATCGAGCGATTTCCCATTCCTTGTCTCAGTGCTCGAGTCACCTCGTTACCGGCAAGACGGCGCCTTTCGCGCGCAGTTCTGTGCTGGCAGTTTGACCACGCCATTAACAGTTATCACCGCGGCACATTGCGTTGTCGATCAAAAGTCTGGCGCACGCATATCCCCCGATCGCATCGTTCTCGGTTTCGGTGCGAATTTGAAGTCACCAAATCTGCGGGTGATCGCAGCGCAATCCATCACGGTGCATCCGCAATACAAAATTTCCACCGCAGAAAATGACATTGCGGTGATCACTCTCGCCACCCCAGTCAATGACATTCCCACTATTGCAGTGCTCACCACTGATGATGAGACGTACACCGCAGCCGGGACACCGGCAAGAGTTGCCGGCTGGGGTAATACGTCACAAACCGGGGACAAGTACCCCGAAGTCTTTAGGGTCGGCGAAGTCGTAATCTTCCCGCCCGCATCGTGCGGTGAAGATGAGCGCTACACCGTGAACGGCGTGAGCTTCTTTGGCTTCAACAGCAAAGACGCGAACTCAGAAAGCATGATCTGCGCTGCTGGTGCAACGAAAAATCAACGCATCATCGACGCGTGTCAGGGTGACTCTGGTGGGCCACTCGTGGTGGGAGCCGGTGCTGAACTCCGGTTGGTGGGCGCAGTGAGTTGGGGCGAGACCTGCGCGAGCAAGTACCCGGGTGTGTACACCCGCCTGAGCGCTGAACGTGCCTTCCTAGCAACCGCAGGAGCCGTGGCGATTCCGCCGCCCGCAGTGGCCCCTGCCTTGAGTGTGACCCCGCTCAATGGATCACTCCAGGTGCGGATAACTGCCGGAAAGGCCGACCGAAATATCAACAGTTATGCAGCAACAGCAACGGATATTGCCAATGGCACGTCACAGACCTGCTTTGCTGCACCGACTCGCAGAAACTTGGCCGGCACCTGCACCATCACCGGACTCACCAATGGCTCGGCCTATTCGATCACCGGCTTCTCTGCCAACCCGTTCGGTAACTCCCCCGTGTCAGAGCCGGTTGTCGCTGCACCCTCCGATCAGCCCATCGCCGGTGCAATCACACGCGTCACGGTGACTGGCAATGATGCGCAATTCCTTGTTCGCAAAGCGAATCAAAACGGTG
>JBIISH010000170.1:0-4450 GCA_044341115.1 Candidatus Nanopelagicales bacterium | reverse complement strand
GCTTTAGCTGAAATCCCCATACGCCGTGCTGCGCCAACAAGAGCTAACGCCGCTTCTGGGCCGGGGCAGGTGACCTCGAGGGCTGAAGATCGTCCCGGCTCGGTGAGAGAGCCGTGGGCTAAAAAGGCGCCGCGCCATGCAGATTCGCAGTCAGCCACCGATCCAGAAACGATTGCTGGGGGTAGTCCACGAACCGGCCGCCCGCTGCCGTCGACGATCCCGGTCTGTCTGGCCAACGCTTCCCCACCATCGACAACCCGAACTAGGTACCGCGTACCTTTGCGGATTCCGCTGCCCTGGACCATGGCGATGTCGCTGTCATGACCGTAGATATCGAAAATATCTTTACGGAGACGCCGAGCCGTGGCACCCGCATCTAGGTCAGCCTCAATAACGATTTTCCCGGCGATGATGTGCAAGCCGCTCGCAAATCGAAGGATCGTTGAGACCTCCGCCTTCCGACAGGAAACCTGGGTTACCTCCACCCGGCTGAGCTCATCTTTAACTGCTGCGGTCATTGCCACGACATGCTCCCGACTAGGTTCACCGGAGCACCGTATCGAATGCCACCGAGAGCCGGCGAGGATCATGCATCGCCGGGTCTTTCGACGAGGCAAGCGGGTGGAGTGCTAGCTCTGCTCCTATCAGTTCGCACTCGCTCGTGAGAGCAGCAACATCTGGCACATGACCGGGGTCAGCCAGCACCACATCTACCCGCAAATCCGGTGTGGACTCTCGAAGCACCCGGACATATTCCTCCGGCTGAAACCCGGTCGTCTCCCCCACCTGCGGCAATAAATTCACCACGAGAATTCGCTGCGCCGATGTGTCTATCAGGGCTTGCCGCTGGGCGGGTATCAGCAGATGCGGCATCACCGAGGTAAACCACGAGCCAGGTCCGAGCACTACCGCATCTGCGCTACCAATAGCCGTGATTGCTTCTGAGCAAGCTGGCGCATCAGTGGGCTCAACCCACACATCAAGGACCCGGCCATGCGTTGTGGCAACTTCAACTTGGCCGCGCACTTGAACAACCTCATCGGGAAATTTCGGATTATGTCCATAAATGCGCGCGACGATGTCAAGTGGAGTCTCACTCAGCGGCAACACTCTTCCTTGTGCTTCCAAAAGCGCTCCGACCCAATCGAGTCCTTCCACCGCATCATGGGTGCTCTGCCACAAAGCCGTGATGAGCAGATTTCCCATTGCGTGGCCGCCGAGATCTCCATCCCCAGGAAAGCGGTGCTGCACAACTTTCTCCCAAGTGCGACCCCACGAATCGTCACCACACAAGGCGGCGAGGGCCATGCGTAGGTCACCCGGCGGCAGCACACCAAACTCTGATCGCAGTCGACCACTCGAGCCGCCATCGTCAGCAACCCCCACAATGGCGGTCAATCGATTGGTGACCTGCCGAAGGGCTCGCAAACTTGCGGACAGTCCATGACCACCACCGAGTGCGACGATCGAAGGATCCGCCGAAACGTCAGCGACCGGAATGTGTCGCCTCACTCGCGACCCAGATCACGATGGAGAGCGACCGCATCAACAGAGATTGCTCTCAGCCTCGTGGTGAGGGCCTCTACCATCGCCACACTCCGATGTTTGCCGCCTGTGCACCCGATGGCGATGGTGACAAAGCGCTTTCCTTCGCGCAAGTAGCCTTCTCTGACCACCTCAACAAGCGCCTCGTAGTGGTCGAGAAAATCAGAAGCGCCCGGTCTTTCCAAAACATCCCGCGAGACTGCATCATCTCGACCGTTCAGCGGGCGCAATTCTTCATCCCAGTACGGATTCGGGAGAAACCGAACATCAGCAACCATGTCTGCATCAACGGGAATTCCGTACTTAAAACCAAATGACATGACGACCACCCGAAGTGACTCAGAGACAGGAGATGCGAACAGCGTCTCGATTCTCCTTCGGAGTTCGTGCACATTCAGGTTAGTTGTGTCGATGACAACATCAGCCTCGTTACGAATGGGGCCGAGGATTTCGCGTTCACGCAGGAGCCCATCGACAATTCTCTCACCACGCTGGAGAGGGTGCGGCCGTCTAGAACTTTCGAACCGCCGCACCAAAGACTCATCTGAAGCTTCCAGGTACACAATTCGGAGCAGCTCCCCGGCAGCGGTAACGGCCTCGATCGACTTACTTACCGTCGCAAAAAATGATCCACCCCGGGCATCAAGTACCACTGCCACTTTGTAGACGTCGGTGCTTCGGTGAGCAAGATCAATGGCACCGCTGAGCAGGGAGGGCGGCATATTGTCAATGACAAACCAGCCCAAATCCTCGAGAGCACGGGCTGCGGTGGAACGTCCAGCGCCCGACATTCCGGTGAGGAGCACCAAATCGAGGGCGTGCATGTCAGTCTCGGCGGCTGGAGGTTCAGTCACTGGAGATCTCCTGCTCAGAACTTTCTTCAGAAACATTGGACACGAGTGCATTCTTTACTACTAAGGCCATTTTGGGGCCGATTCCTGGTGCTGTCGCGAGTTCCTCAATGCTTGCGTCTCGGATTTTTCCGACGCTTCCAAAATGCTTGATCAAGCTCTTCGCCTTAGAGGGGCCCAATCCTGGGATCGAATCAAGAGCACTCACCTTGCTGGCCTTGGTGCGTCTCTTTCGATGAAAACTGATTGCCACTCGGTGTGCTTCATCGCGAATTCGTTGAAGTAAGTACAGGCCTTCACTCGTGCGGGGAAGGATCACAGGATCTGCCTCACCGGGCACCCACACTTCTTCGAGTCGCTTAGCAAGGCCAACAACTGTCAGATCACTCCTGCCAATGTCAAGGAGCGTTTGTTGAGCGACTTGCACCTGCGGGGCCCCGCCGTCAACCACCAAAAGAGCCACGTCATATGAAAATCTACGTGGCGCGCCAATTTCGGATTCGATGTTTGCGTCATGCAAGGAATCCTCTGATTGGTCTGAATCTGCGGTTCGGGAGTAACGTCGAGTAACAACTTCCCGCATGGAGGCAAGATCATCGGCATGTGGAGTTCTGATCACCATGGTTCTGTATTCATTCTTTCGAGGCAAACCATCTTCAAACACGACAATGGACGCCACCGTGTTCGATCCCTGCAGGGTGCTGATATCTATGCATTCAATTCTTAAGGGCGCATCCCCCAAATCCAAAAAGTCACGTAGCTCCTCGAGAGCTTTACCTCTTGTCGTTAGATCACCAGATCGATGGGCATGGTGGCGGAGAAGTGCAGCCTCAGCATTGATCCGCGCGCGATCGAGAAGGGTTGCCTTCTCACCGCGTTGGGGAACCCTGACATCAACCCTGGAGCCGCGGAGCTCGCTGAGCCAATCGACTACTTGGTCTACATCTGCAGGGGTGTCCGTAACGAGAACTTCTTTGGGGGGCCGACCAACAGATCCGGGTACCGTTTCGGCATATAGTTTTTGGAGAACCCGAAACATATATCCGGAGAGTTCTAAGTCTTCGGATTTCTCAACGACGATGCTTCGCTCGCCTACTATGCGGCCAGCTCTGACATGAAACACCTGAACGACCATGTCGAGATCAGCATCGGCGATCGCCACGAGATCGGCGTCCATTCCATCGCTCAGGGCTACTGCATTTCGCTCCGCAACGGAAACAAGTGCACCAAGTCGGTCCCGCAGTCGGCCGGCCTCTTCATATTCTTGGTCCGCCGCAGCGGCCTCCATGCGCTTTTTCAAATCCTTAATGAATGAATCGATATCCCCGGACATGAAGGAACACAGATCATCTACGAGATCGCGATAATCGTCTTCAGAAATCCGATCAACGCAGGGCGCACTGCACCTGTCGATGTAGCCCAGCAAGCAGGCTCGCTGCGTCTGCTGCGCTCTGCGGAACACGCCGTCACGGCAAGTTCTCACCCCAAAGACCTTGGTCACCTGCTCCAGCGTGGCCCTGATCGCCCAAGCTTGGGCGAAAGGACCGAAAAATCGCGTTCCCGGCTTTTTTGCCTCGCGCACAACGCCCACTCGGGGGAACTTTTCCCCTGTCGTGACCGCCAGATACGGATAAGACTTGTCATCCCTAAATCGGACGTTGAAACGCGGGTCGAATTCCTTGATCCACGAGTATTCGAGGGCGAGCGCTTCGGTGTCGGAACCGACGATCACCCAGTCCACAGAAGATGCCGTGGTGACCATTCGCTGAGTTCGCGGGTGCAAACTGGCGAAATCAGCAAAGTACGAGGATAGTCGCTGACGTAGATTTCCAGCTTTGCCTACATAGATGACTCGACTTTGAGGGTCACGGAACCGATACACGCCTGGCTGGGTGGGGATTGATCCAGCGGGTGGCCGGTACGTGGACGGGTCAGCCATGCCCTACGCGATGTCTGTCATTACGCCAGTGAGACTTCGCCGTTGGCTACGGTCACTGAAGCGGCTCCCAGTGCCTGATCTGCTGGCCCTGCAATCACCGCCCCATCAATCGCGG
>JBIISH010000198.1:0-4028 GCA_044341115.1 Candidatus Nanopelagicales bacterium | reverse complement strand
CAGAATCTTCGTAGCCACCGGGGAGGTCCAGAGGCAATTCCGGCAAGACCGTTAGCTTGGCGGCCAGGGTGACATCTACCGCAAGGTCAAAATTCAGATTTGGTCCAGCGAGAACACCGCAGAAGGGGGCCGCACCATCGAGAAGATCAGGTATTTCCGCAAGATTCGCCGTGATCAGGCCGCCTAGAGAATCACCCCATGCCAAAACAGATCTGGGTTCGGCGACGTTTTCTGTGAAGAATGCAATCAGGTCCTGACCAGCAGCGACTCCTTCAGAAACCGCCCACCCGTTTGCCGCATATGCCGAGCCGGCCAAAGCGAAGCCCTCTGCGAGTAGCGCCTCACCCACGGACTTGTTGCCAGATGCCCAGCCAGGAGCGGGCTCAGCCGAGCTGTCGACAGGTTCAAACTCGGGCGGTGTTGGAAAAGCACTTCGGTATCCGTGGGAATACAGCAGCAAAGTGCCGTTCCACTCCTCTGGCAGAACAATTTCATAGGCTGCACCGTTGAGAACCCCAGTGCATTTAACGTCAATGCAGGTGGGCAATTCGTCCAACTGATTCGTTGAGCACCCAGCGAGCACAAGTCCGGCCAGAGCTAACCCAACCGTGCTAGTGCGCAGCGCTTTCCCAGTTCTTGCCGATCCCAACGCTGACATCGAGTGGGACAGAAAGTTCAGCGGCACCGGCCATCTCCTTTCGAACGATTTCCTCCACCACGGCGCGCTCACCCGGTGCTATTTCCAACACCAGTTCATCATGAACCTGAAGAAGCAGCCTGCTGGACAGATTTTGTTCGCGGAGGGCGTGATGAACTTTCACCATCGCCACTTTGACGATGTCAGCAGCCGTTCCTTGGATGGGAGCATTCAGCGCCATCCGCTCAGCCATCTCTCTGCGTTGCCGGTTATCGCTATTGAGGTCAGGAAGATAACGACGCCGACCCATCATCGTGGCGGTAAATCCCGTGGCCCGCGCATCCTCAACCACGCTGGAAAGGTAATCCCGAACTCCACCAAATCTCAGGAAATATTCCCCCATCAACCTCGAGGCCTCGTCTGGAGCGATGTGCAGTTGCTGTGCGAGACCATATGGCGATAGTCCGTATGCGAGACCGTAGGACATTGCCTTGATGCGGCGTCGCATTTCTGCGTCGACTGATTCGGTAGGAACACCGAACACTTTCGAAGCAACTGTGGTGTGCAGGTCTTCACCGGAGATGAATGCATCGATCAAGCCTTCATCTTCGGAAGCATGCGCCATGATCCGCATTTCGATTTGGCTGTAGTCGGCGGTCATGAGAGATTCGAAACCAGCACCAACGATGAAACATGACCTGATGCGACGTCCGGCATCTGTCCGGACCGGGATGTTTTGAAGGTTTGGGTCAGAGGATGAGAGTCGACCTGTTGCCGCAACTGTTTGCTTAAACGTGGTGTGAATCCGGTGATTCGCATCCGCGAGTGGAATCAGTCCTTCAACAGCTTGCCGAAGTTTGGCTCGATCGCGCCACGCCAATAATTGTTCCAATAGTGGATCAGAAGTGCGCTCAAAAAGACTAGCGAGTGCCTCAGCATCAGTGGTGAATCCAGTCTTTATCTTCTTCGTCTTGGGCAGTCCTCTTTCGCCAAAGAGAATTTCCTGAAGTTGTTTTGGCGATCCAAGATTGAATTCGCGGCCTACGAGCGCAAACGCTTCATTTTCCGCTTCTCGCATAGCTGCTGCAAACTCATGTGAAAGCTCTTGAAGACCAGCAATATCAACACAAATTCCCACATATTCCATCTCTGCGAGAATGGTGCTGGTGGGCAACTCAACATCTTCTAGTAAATGGCGCAAATCATCACGATCAAGCGCTGAACCAAGTTCGATCCCCAGAGCGCCAATGACCTGTGCCTTGGCGCCTGCCGCCTGCGCATTGGCACCGTCATCGAAAGTCAACTGATCAGCACCACTCGTGACGTCAATTTCGACGCCCAATACTCGGGCGGCAACATCGGATAACTCATACGACCGTTGTCCAGGTGAGAGGAGATAGGCGGCAAGGGCAGTATCCATTCCCAAACCCGATACCGACCAGCCCATGGAGAGTGTGGCGAGGAGTGGACAGAAACGGCCAACTGTGCATGCGTCGAATTCAGATCGATATACCCAACGCCCTCTGCGCCTTGAATTGCAATCGCATTGAGTTCACCTCTGCCTTTGGCCCACTCGCCGACGAAATAGACGGACGCGTTGGTGCCAGTACGAGCGAGCCAGTCAGCAGTCTCTTCTGGCAGAACCCGAAGTACGTCGATCCCAACCATTTCGGCCGGTCCGGAAGAGGTGGTGTCTCCCTCACGTGAAGTGGATCCTCCCGCTGTCGAAGGAAGGCTTGAAAGTCGAGAACGCAGTGTTCGAAATTGCAAGGCGTCAAAGAGCGGGTCGACGAGCGACGCATCCCAACCGTCCCAACGGGCATCTGCCACCGTGGCGGGAATTGGCACGTCCGAAATCAACTCGGTGAGTTCTCGATTGATCAGAACTTGGGGCAGTGCCTCGCGAAAAGACTGGCCGACTTTGCCTGGGACATCTGCTGCCTGATCCACGAGCTGCTGCAGGGATCCGTACTGATGAATCCACTTGATCGCCGTCTTTTCGCCTACACCGGGGACCCCCGGCAAGTTATCGCTCGGATCTCCGCGCAAAGCGGCAAAATCTGGGTACTGCGTGGGCGTCAGGCCGTACTTTTCTTCGACGGCTTCGGGCGTCATGCGGGCGAGTTCAGAAACACCCTTAACGGGGTAGAGAACGGTGACATCAGGCGATACCAATTGAAATGCATCTCGATCGCCTGTCACAATCGAAACTGGTACGTCTGTCTCAGTCGCCTGCCGGGTCAACGTTGCGATGATGTCGTCGGCTTCAAACCCCTCAACAGCCACGGACACGATTCCCATTGCGGTGAGAACCTCGCGGATAAGTTCCACTTGTCCCTTGAATTCCGGAGGCGAGGCAGATCTCGTCGCTTTGTACTCGGGAAACTTTTCAGTCCGGAATGTCTTTCTCGAAACATCGAATGCCACAACAACATGGGTGGGTGCTTCATCACGAAGTACGTTGATGAGCATCGAAGTGAAGCCATACACGGCGTTGGTCGGCTGGCCCGTGGTGGTGGAAAAATTCCCTACGGGAAGTGCAAAAAAGGCTCGATAGGCCATCGAATGTCCATCAAGGAGAAGAATTCTCTCGGTGCCCACGATGTGATCCTAGGTCCGAGATCAGGTGTCGATAATCTGCCGACATGAATGAAGATGCATCTAGAGACCTGACCGCCTACTTACAGCAGTCCGGGATGGGGGCACTGGGAGCACGTATGGGCATTGAACTCCTCGAGGCTCGCCCTGGACTCGTCGTGGCGACCATGCCCGTGGCCGGCAATACCCAGCCCTACGGATTGCTTCACGGCGGCGCCAGCGCCGTGCTGGCAGAAACAATTGGATCCATCGTGAGCGCGATTCATGCGGGTCCAGATGCCATCGTCGTCGGCGTGGACCTCAACTGCACCCACCACAAGTCCGCTCGTGAAGGGCTCGTGACCGGTCGCGCAACCCTGATTGCAGCTGGCCGAACGCTCGCTTCATCTGCTGTCGCCATCACCGACGAGGCCGGGAGTCCCATCTGTACCGCCCGCCTCACTTGTCTCATCCGACCCAAATAGCACAGCAATCCAGACATCGTTACCAAACTGGATACCGGGAAGGCTGCCCGTGCACTCTTACTCATGGGTAAGGTTTCGCATTCATTGGAATTTTAGACTCTGGCCCATCCTGATGAGCTCCGGGAGGTAGCAACGTGCTGCAGCGCAGGCGCACCATCGTTGGAGCATTTCTGCTGCTGTTTATAGGACTTTTCGGTCTTGCCGGAACGGCCCCGGCCATGGCAGAAGGTTCAGCGATTGTCGGAGTCATCACCGATCCGAGTGGGAACCCTGTTCCAGGCGTCCTCATAGGCGTGGCTGCTGAAGGATTCACCGAAACTGGGACGACC
>JBIISH010000168.1:0-4508 GCA_044341115.1 Candidatus Nanopelagicales bacterium | reverse complement strand
CCTATGCGAACCTATTGATGCCGTCGCTGTTAGAAAAATTCGGGCTAGATGGTCGCGATGCTGCATTTGCTACGGAATTGGCTTATGGCTCAATGCGTATGCAGGGCTTGTACGACGCGATCCTGGCTCGTTGTTCAAAAAGGGCTATGGCTGACATCGAACCCGGAGTCCACGACGCCCTAATTCTGGGCGCCCATCAATTGTTGAGCATGCGGGTTCCAGATCACGCCGCCGTTGACACCTCATGTGCACTCGTCCGAGCTGTTGGTGCCCATGCACGCGCCGACCTGCGTGCAGGTTTTGTGAACGCCGTATTGCGTTGCGTCGCTAAGCGGGATCTTGATGAGTGGCTCATCGAGTTGGGCATCGACAATGCAACAACGGATGCTCAATTGGCTGTTCGCTATTCCCATCCCGAGTGGATCGTGACTGCGATGCGTGCAGCCAGAGGCGAGCGAGGTGAAGTTGCAGCGTTACTCGCCGCCGACAACGAGGCTGCCCGCCCTGCATTGGCGGTTCTCGAAGGCGACCGCAACGAGGTCCTTGACCAACCCGGCGTCAGCATTGGTCAGTGGTCGGAGTGCGCTGTGATCGTGGATTCTGGGGTACCTGGGCTGGTGCCTGCAGTACGAGCAGGTCGAGCCATCGTGCAAGACGAAGGCAGCCAATTGGTCACTCAAGCACTCATGCTGGTGCCGGTTCCTGGACCCGAATCGGCCTGGCTCGATATGTGTGCTGGTCCCGGCGGCAAAGCTCGTCTGCTGGCTTCGCGACGACCCTCGCCGTCGATCCACCTCACAGCATGTGAAATGCACCCGCATCGCGCAGAGCTAGTCCGTGAGGTACTTCTGCGGGGCAACCCAGATTCAGGCACCTTCGATGTAGTGGTGGGCGATGCCCGCACCCGGCCATGGGGTAATCGAACTTTTGACCGAATCTTGGTCGACGCACCCTGCACAGGCTTGGGGGCATTGCGCAGAAGGCCCGAAGCGCGATGGCGCAAATCCAACGAGGATGTCACCGAGTTAGCTGGGCTGCAGCGCGGGTTGCTCAATGCCGCGATCGACAGTCTTCGCAAGGACGGCGTTGTCGCCTACGTAACGTGCTCACCGCATCTTCGAGAAACGGTCGACATCGTCGACGATATCGTGATGCGTAGAGACGACATCGAAGTTATCGATGCCCGACCGTACCTGCCAGGTGTACCCGATCTGGGTGATGGTCCCACGGTGCAGTTGTGGCCCGATGTCCATGGCACTGATGCGATGTTCCTCGCTTTGATCAGGCGCGTCTAACCCTAAAACGATCGCCGCGAGTAGGCTTGTATCTGTGGGTGTTCTGATGTCGCCAAGTGTTCTTGACTGTGACCTCACGCGCCTGCACGATGAAATCAGTCGCGTATCAAATGTCGCAGACATGATCCATCTCGATGTCATGGACAACCACTTTGTCCCGAACCTCACGTTCGGCCTACCCATCGTTCGTAAGGTGATCAGCGAATGTTCGATTCCAGCTGATTGCCATTTAATGATCGATAATCCTGAAAGGTGGGCGCCGGAATATGCAGAAGCGGGTGCTTACAGCGTCACCTTTCATGTGGAGGCAGCGACCGATCCCATTCGGGTAGCCCGGGATATTCGCGCAGCGGGTGCGCGCTGTGGAGTGGCGGTAAAACCTGGAACTTCTGCCAACGCCATCGAGGATCTGCTCCCTTTCGTCGACATGGTGTTGGTCATGACAGTTGAGCCGGGTTTCGGCGGGCAATCCTTCATGGCTGACCAGATGGCAAAGGTGTCGACCATTCGGTCTTGGGTCAACAAGTCAGGCGCAGACATTTGGGTACAGGTGGATGGGGGCGTGGGGCCCGCAACGATCGAGCAATGTGCTGAGGCAGGTGCGAACGTATTCGTGGCCGGTTCGGCTGTTTACCGTTCACCAGATCCGGCAGCCATGGTCACGGCACTTCGCTCGATGGCAGAACTTTCCGGCGCGTGAATCACCTCGAGCCTCCGGCACAGTGGCTCGTCCACATGCGTGCCGCACTGCAACTTGCAACGGACCCGAGCGCGCCTCGGGGTGTAAATCCGAGAGTCGGTTGCGTGATTGTCGATGACAGTGGTCACGTTGTCGGCACTGGTTTTCACCTCGGGGCTGGAACTGCACACGCGGAAGTGGTGGCTCTCGCTGAGGCGGGAGAGCAGGCGCGAGGCGCAACAGCATTTGTGACGCTTGAACCTTGTCGCCATACGGGGCGAACCGGCCCTTGCACTCAAGCATTGATTGACGCTGGAGTCAGTCGCGTGATTATTGCCATGCTTGATCCCACTGAACAGGCCGGAGGCGGTTCAGCTGAACTTGAAGCAGCTGGAATAGAGGTGTTCAGCGGCGTCCTCGCTGATGAATCGAGGGCCATCAACGCCGAATGGGTTTACGCGTGTCGAGCTGGTCGGCCTTTCGTGATTGCCAAGACTGCGATGAGTCTTGATGGCCGAGTTGCCGGCTCTGGTGGGGTACCCCTCGCAATTTCTGGCCTCGATTCACTGACATTTGCCCATCAATGCCGGGCTGAAGTTCAGGCGATAATCGTGGGCACGGGAACCGTGCTTACGGATGATCCTGAATTGACGGTTAGACGTGGCGTGAGCATTGTGGGCGATCCGCCACTGCGAGTAGTAGTGGGTGGCCGTCCGGTCCCGCTGAATGCGCGCATTCGCAACGATGCAGCCCCTACATGGATCGCTGGGGCGATTTCTCCGCGGGTGGTCTTGACCGAACTCTTCAGTCGCGGAGTGCGAAGTGTGCTTATTGAGGGCGGTCCGCAACTGATTCAGTCCTTCGTAGACGCAGATCTCGTAGACCGATTTCTTTGGTTCATTGCACCAATTCTCATTGGCGAAGGCCCCACGGCACTCAAGGCCATGGAAGGAGCAGTGGGAGTCACTGTGCGGTCGGTTCGAGTGCTCGGGGAAGATATGTGCATCACTGCCGAACCTCGGCGACTAGCACCTGATCTATTCAAGGAGTGATGTGTTCACTGGAATCGTCGAGGAAGTTGGCGTCGTCGAGGCTATTGAGCCTCTCGACCAGGCCTCGCGCATCCGAATCAGGGGGCAAATCGTCACATCCGATGTGAAGCCGGGTGACTCGATCTCCGTCAACGGGGTATGCCTCACCGTGGTGGAGCCTGCGGCGGGTGTTTTCTCGGCCGACGTCATGGCTGAAACGCTTTCGAGGAGTTCCTTGGCTGCCATTGAGGTAGGCGCGGCGGTCAACTTGGAGCGCGCTGCACGGGTGGATAGTCGATTGGGTGGTCACATTGTCCAGGGGCATGTCGATGGCGTCGGATGCATTTCAGGGATTCAGGAGCAAGAGAATTGGACCCTGATGACCATTGGCATTCCGACTGAATTAAGCAGGTACCTCGTAGAAAAGGGCTCAATCACCGTTGACGGAGTGTCCTTGACAGTCGTCTCCGTGACGCCTTCGGAGTTCGTGATTTCGCTGATACCCACGACATTGGCGGAGACCACTCTCGGCTCGAAAGCTCCGGGAGATACGGTGAACCTTGAAGTGGACGTCATCGCCAAATATGTGGAAAAGATGCTGGAGGGGAGGATCTGATGATTCCCGCTGATGAGTTGTTCGCTGGAGAGCCAACCGCATCTGACTCCGCTGTCGCGGTTTTGCGCAGTAGAAGTCACTCCTCTGAAGACGGTGTCGATCTAGACACGATCGAGAGTGCTCTTGATGAACTTCGTCGGGGTCGTCCAATTCTCGTCATCGACGACGAAGATCGTGAAAATGAAGGCGACATGATCTTCGCTGCCCAATTGGCCACCCCCGAAATCGTCGGCCTCATGATCCGCCACACATCGGGCTATATCTGTGTAGGTATGACAGGTGATGACCTCGACCGGTTGGGACTCCCGCCGATGACCGCGGTCAATGAAGACCGTAAGCAGACCGCGTATGCGGTTTCCGTTGATGCCCGCGATGTCAAGACGACGGGTATTTCCGCCGAGGATCGGGCGCGCACCATCAAAGTTCTCAGTGATTCATCGACTGAGCCGTATGACCTCACCCGCCCTGGCCACGTCATGCCACTGAGGGCTGTTCCAGGCGGCGTTTTGCGCCGGCCGGGTCATACCGAAGCCGCAGTAGACCTCACCCGACTTGCCGGACTGAACCCGGCAGGAGCATTGTGTGAGATGGTCAATGACGACGGCACCATGATGAACGCCGTCCAGTGCCGCGAGTTTGCCGATGACCACGGTTTGGTTCTCATCTCAATCGCTGATCTCATTCGCTTTCGTCGTCGTGTTGAATCTCAGGTCACCCGGATAACCGAAACTCTGCTGCCCACTGAATTTGGTGATTTCTCTGCTTTTGGCTACCGCAGTGAAGTTGATGGGACAGAACATGTTGCACTTGTTGTCGGCGATATCGGTGATGGTGAATCCGTGCTCGTTCGGGTGCATTCCGAGTGCTTGACCGGCGATGTCTTTGGT
>JBIISH010000229.1:0-3497 GCA_044341115.1 Candidatus Nanopelagicales bacterium | reverse complement strand
TTCTGTCGCCAAAGGCGCCATCAATTCGACGCACCGGCGGCCAGTACTTGGTCTTTCGCAAATCCGAGACCGGAAATGCCGCTAATTCAGCCGAGTAAGGATGATTCCACGGACCGATCACACTTGATGCCGTATGCGGTGCGTTGGACAGCGGATTGTCATCAACTGGCCACGTGCCCTTTTCCACCTCGTTGATTTCCGCGCGAATAGACAACATTGCGGTGATGAACCGTTCCAGTTCGATCAGATCTTCACTTTCCGTTGGTTCAATCATGAGCGTGCCAGCGACCGGAAAACTCATAGTGGGAGCGTGAAAGCCGTAGTCAATGAGCCGCTTTGCAATGTCATCAACACTCACACCAGATTGTGCGGTGATGGGTCGGATATCAATGATGCATTCATGAGCCACGAGTCCGTTCGCCCCCGAATACAGAATCGGGAAAGAATCACGCAAACGCAATGCAACATAGTTTGCCGACAAAATCGCTACTTGGGTCGCGCGCTTGAGGCCATCAGGACCCATCAGCGAGATGTAGGTCCACGGAATTGGCAGGATTCCAGCACTTCCCCACGGAGCACCACTGACTGGACCCACTCCCCCGTCAACGTGCCCGCGACCAAGTGGTCCAGCTTCAGGACAGAGTGGATGGCCAGGCAAGAACGGCGCTAAGTGCTCTCTGACCGCAACGGGTCCAACTCCAGGCCCACCCCCGCCGTGCGGGATACAGAAGGTCTTATGCAGATTCAAATGCGAGACATCTGCCCCGAAGCGACCGGGTTTAGCCAGACCCACAAGTGCATTCAGATTGGCACCATCCACATACACCTGTCCGCCAGCGTCGTGCACCATTGCGCAAATATCCGCTACTGCTGTCTCGAAAACACCATGCGTTGACGGATAAGTGATCATCAACGCTGCTATGTGGTCGGCATTGTCAGCAATCTTCTTTTCGAGGTCAGTCACATCGACGTTGCCAAGTTCATCGCATGACACGACAACAACCTTCATGCCAGCCATAACGGCACTAGCAGCATTGGTTCCGTGCGCACTACTAGGAATGAGGCAAATATTCCTGTGCTCATCGCCGTTGGACCGGTGGTATCCGCGAATGGCGAGTAAGCCCGCGAACTCCCCTTGCGACCCGGCATTGGGCTGCAGCGAGACGGCGTCATAGCCGGTCACTTCGACCAACCATGCTTCGAGCTCTCGAATCATTTCCCGATAACCCTCGGCTTGGTCGAGGGGAGCAAAAGGATGAATGGAGGAAAACTCAGGCCAAGTAATGGGTTCCATCTCGGTGGTGCCGTTGAGCTTCATTGTGCACGAGCCCAGCGGAATCATGGTTCGATCGAGGGCTACATCGAGGTCACTAAGCCTCCGGATGTATCGCAACATAGATGTTTCGTTGTGGTGGGTGTTGAAGACCGGATGCGTCAAGAACGGTGATGTGCGTCGGAGATCGCTATCGAGAAGCGAACCCCGCGTTTCGCCACTCTCGTTACCAACGAGGCCAAGCAGTGCTGCTAACCGATCAACGTCGACAAGGGTGTGGGTTTCATCGAATGTGACAGAGAGCGTGTTGTCATCAATGATCCGAATGTTGAGACCAGATTCGGAAAGCCTCACCCCGATTTCGTGAGCCGATTGCGGCACCGACCAACGTACGGTGTCGAAAACAACGTCGTTCGCGGGTGTGAAACCCGACGCTGCCACGCGTGCCTGGAAATTTGTCGCAAGGGCATTGACTCGCTCAGCAATCGCCGTCAAACCGTGGGGGCCGTGGTAGACCGCATACATGCTCGAAATTACGGCGAGTAGAACCTGGGCCGTACAGATATTGCTGGTGGCCTTTTCTCGTCGGATGTGTTGCTCGCGAGTTTGTAAGGCGAGTCGATAAGCCGGATTCCCCTCCGCATCGATGCTCACCCCAACGAGTCGGCCCGGAAGCGATCTCTCCAATCCGGCTCGAACAGACATGAAGCCAGCGTGGGGGCCACCGAATCCCATCGGCACGCCAAAACGTTGCGCGGAGCCGACGACAACATCGGCACCAAGCTCTCCGGGCGGCGTGAGCAGAGTTAGTGCCAGCAGGTCCGATGCGACGATTGCCATGGCACCGATGGAGTGGATGTTCACGATGAGTTCGTCGATCTTCTTAATCGCACCCGATGTTCCGGGATGCGAGATCAGTACCCCAGCCCACTGCCCTTCCGGGAGCGGTGCGGTCAGGTCAGTCGCAACGATCTCGATACCAAGTGGCTCTGCGCGAGTTTTCAGAACCGCAATCGTCTGTGGATGGGTATCTGCATCGACGAGGAATCCTGGCTTCTCAAGAGAGCTTTGTCGGAGTGCAAGGGTCATGGCTTCAGCGGCAGCTGTCGGTTCGTCAAGTAACGATGCGCTGGCAACTGGAAGGCTGGTGAGATCTTCAATCATTGTTTGGAAATTCAGTAGCGCTTCTAACCGGCCCTGTGAGATTTCAGGCTGATATGGGGTGTAGGCGGTGTACCACGCGGGATTCTCCAAGATGTTCCGGACTATCACTCCGGGAGTGTGTGTGCCGGTATACCCGAGACCTATCATCGAGGTCGCAATTGTGTTGTGGCTTGCCAGTTCGTGGAGGCGCGCAAGCACAGCAGGTTCACTTTGCGCGGCTGGAACGTTTAACTCATCGTGCCAACGAATTACCTCCGGGACAACGGCTGAGGTAAATGATTCGAGGTCCTGATAACCGAGGGCCGCAAGCATGTGCGCAATGGCGGCATCGTCGGGACCAATATGACGATCTGCGAACGGGACATTCATAGCCGACTCCGGGACACGCGTAGGCAATGGACGTGGCTACGCCCACTCCCCCTCTGTATCCCGCACTTATCGTGCTACCTGAGAGCTTCACCGCATATGCGGCTTGCACCGTCGGCGGGTCAGGGGAATGACCCTTTTTCAGAGGCGCCTTCCCCTAGCGGTCCTTTTGCCTGAGAGGTTGTCGGGGCTATTGCTCCTTCGGCGACTGCAGTGCAGTTCTCTCCCGCCAGGGGTCGATCAGCAGCGTCAGACTAGCGGGTGCAGCGGATTTCTGCCTGTGATCAACCAGCAACTCGCCGGGCACGCCGGTTTGCGAGCTCGTCAGATGCCAGTAGCGGCAAAATCGTGCTGCCATCGGCCTGTTCTCCGGGCAATTCTGCGAGGTTGCCTTCAACCTCGCGCCACACGCTGCCCACAGCAATGCCGAACACACCCTGGCCACCTCGAACAAGGTCGACTACTTCATCAGCGCTTCGGCATTCATAAATGCTCGCACCATCGCTCATGATGGTGATCTTGGATAAGTCATCACCCTCGCGGTCGTGCAAGTGCTCTACCGCGGCGCGAATGTTCTGGAGAGAAACCCCAGTATCAATGAGTCGCTTGACGATCCGAAGAATCAAAATGTCGCGGAAGCCATACAAACGCTGCGAACCTGAACCGGCGGCCGGGCGCACTGAGGGCTCAAGAA
>JBIISH010000167.1:0-4525 GCA_044341115.1 Candidatus Nanopelagicales bacterium | reverse complement strand
GCGTGTTCCGGCCAGCCGAATTCGGCCATTGAGGGGGAATACAACTCCAGTTTGCGCGATGGCGTGAGCCAACCTGCCACCTCTGAACCGTCATCAAGAACAACACCGACTGCGCCAGCTTCGCCGACAAGCGGCTTTTGCGTTTCCGGAGTGATCGGCTTACGCAATACCCCGTTCTCATCAGCAACGGCACCTTCACGCTCTGCCGGTGTCAGTGCCCTTTCATCCTGACGATAGATGTCAGTGGCGATTTCGACTGCGCCGTACTTGCGCATGTATTCAAGTGGTGAAAGACCCAACTTCTCGGCCTTTTCCGGGAGCCCAGGAACGTTGTTATCAAAGATGTAGCCGTAGTAATCGTCGACGGTTACCTTCTCACCTGGTCGCCCGGGTGCCTCGAAGTACTTGCGGATTCCCAGCGATCCATCTGGGTCAATGCGCCACGAAAGTTCAAACCAGAACTCGGTCTCTTCCCAGACCTCTCCTGGGTTTGAATCGCGGGTGTCGCCAATCTTTTCGCCCATCTTTTCTAAGGCGACGCGGCGCACCGGCTGACGGAAGCCGAGCCACTTGCCCGCATATTGCTCGTAGGACTGGGTGTCGTGGCGTTCGGTGCTGTGCCCGAATGGCAACACGTAGTCGGCCCAGACGGATGTCTCATTCCACGTGGGGGTCATTGCCACATGGCAGCCCACCAGGTTTTCATCAGAGAGCGCCTCAATCCAGCTGAAGCCATCGGGGTTTGTCCACACCGGGTTGTAGACCCGACTGAAGTAGGTGTCGATCTTGCCCCGACCTTCGAGCAGGAAGTGCGGAAGCAAGATGGAGAGCTCGTTAGTAGACATCGGGAACTCGCGTGGCCAGAGCAATTCATTCCATGAGTCGTGGCCACCGGGCATATCAGGACCGTGCGGGATGAACTTGTTCCAGCCGTTCGGGCTGGTGCCGCCTTTTTGCCCGATGCTGCCGGTCAAGACGGTGAGGAAGAACAGAGCGCGAGCAACGGCCCAACCGCCCAAGTTTCCAGCACTTGCTGCCCGCCACGTGTGGGCTGCAAGTTTCCCGTTGCAGTCAGCAACGATTTTTGCGACTTTCTCTAGTTGCGCCTCCGGGATCCGGCACTCTTCTGCCGCGAACTCAAAAGTGTACTTCTGGTAGTCCTCGGTCAGCGCAGCTTTAAACGCAGCGAAATCGGTGGCGTCAAGATCTGGGTGCATATTGTCCAGGTAGGTGCGCCAGTTGACCCACCGTTGGATGTAATCCCAAGCAACCTGATCGGTGCGCAGGATGTACGCCGCGATGGCGAGCAACATTGCCGCTTCAGTTCCCGGCCATGGAGAGACCCAGACATCTGCATGCGATGCGGTGTTAGAGAGCCTCGGATCAACCACCACCAGCTTTGCCCCGCCGCGCACCTTTGCATCCATGATGCGCTGTGCATGTGGATTGAAGTAGTGGCCTGATTCAAGGTGACTGGAGAGCAGCAAAATCACCTTGGCGTTAGCGTGATCGGGCGAAGGTCGGTCGTAACCGCCCCACAGCGAATAACCGAAGCGCGCGCCAGCTGAACAAATATTTGTGTGCGTGTTATTTCCGTCAACACCCCAAGCAAGCAGCACGCGCTCGATGAATCCGTCTTCACCGTGTCGACCAACGTGGTACATGATCTCGTTCTTGCGGTCTTCAACGATTGCCTTGCGAATCCGGCCGGCAATGTCATCCATCGCGTCATCCCATGAGACCCGCTCAAACTGCGCGCTGCCACGAGGGCCAACCCGCTTCATGGGGTAGAGGATGCGCTCAGGATCGGAGGTCTGGTTGATGGTTGCTGGTCCTTTTGCGCAATTACGGCCGCGTGAACCTGGATGCGCTGGGTTGCCCTCGATCTTGACGACCTCTTTGGTCTCCTTATCCACGAACGCCAGCAGACCGCAGGCAGATTCACAGTTAAAGCACGTGGTGGGCACGAGCATGTAGTGCTTCTCAACCTTGCGTGGATGTGCTTTCGCGTCGTACATAACGACGTCGTCCCAGGTATCAACTGGTGGGTAGTTCGAGACGGTCTCACGGATTCGGAGTCCGTGGAACTCAGGAGCATCGCTGCTCACAGGAGACGCAGATGGTCCCCGCCCGACGGTGCTTTCTCGGTCACGTGGCTTCATCTGAACTGCCCCTTCGTGGTTTTTTAACGTCGTGATGGATTAGGAAAGCGGTGGGTCCTGGCCAGCCATCACGAAGATTTTTTCGTGAAGGAACAGCGCCGGTTGGACCAGTAGGCCAGCTATTACGCCAAGCCAGATTCCACCACCGAGGGCAGCGCCCACGGCAACAGCAGCACCCAGCAGCGAGAGCCCTACCGACCCGAGCCAGAACGTGCGTGCGTAACGCCCGTGTGTAATGGCGTGGGCTGCGATCGAGGCATTGCGGGTCGGATGCTTTCCGCCGTACTCCACCGCCGTGATCAGCAGATGAGCGATGACACCGGCAACAAGGGCCCATGCCAACCAAGTGATGCTTGGGGATTCAGGGGTGAAGACTGCGGCCAAAACCAGCAACGCACCTGAACCGACCATGACAGCTTGCGCCTGGAGGTGCCAGAAGAGCACCGGCGACTGCCAGAGGTCTCGACCCTCAGCCTGACCGAAAAGGAAGGCCGTGTAACCGGCACCCATCGCTGCTGCCGGAATTGCCGGCCACGCGAGCCAGTCGATCGCGCCGATCGTGTTTGCAAGGCCGAGCACGTCTGCTGCACCTGCGAGGAACCAGAGCCCACTGACCGCGCCCAGCAATCCAAGGAAGATTCCACCGATCGCCAGCCACGAACGCCTGTTCAACATGAATGGATTGAGCAGGAAAATGAATCGCTTTGGCTGCTTCAGATCCCAGACCAAGAGCACAGCGGTGAGCAAGAGGAACAGCACCGAAATGAACGGTGCCACCACGGTGAACAAATCACTTCGATCAGCAGTGGTGAGAATCAGAAGTGCCGCTACCAGCAAAGCTCCAGCGCTGATGGACTTTGTCCAGAGGTAGGTCCACACTCGCCAGCCCCATGCATGCGGGTGCGCGGTGTTCAAGGTGGTGCGAGCACGGGTGAGCGGATCACCAGGTAGTTCAGCGGCGGTCGCAAGGCGCAGTGGATCAGCATCTGCCCAGAGGTAGGTGCCATCAACGGGTGCTGCCAACGGGTCAAGAACAGACTGATCCGCCCCTACGTAATAGACGTTGGGCCGGGTGCCTTGCTCTGGGGTGCGGACGTTGATCGGCTCGATACTCAAGAATTTGCTAATGCCACTGGTTGGGTCATCAATGTCACCCATCCAGATGGATTCGGTGGGACAGACCTGAACACAAGCGGGCTCGAGTCCCTGATCAATTCGATGGGCACAGAAATTGCATTTTGCTGCCGTGTGCGTGTTGTCATCTATATAGATAGCGTCGTAAGGGCACGCCTGCATGCACATCTTGCAGCCGATACACAGGGCGTTATCGAAATCGACGATGCCGTCGGGCCTGATGAACAGCGCCTGGGTGGGGCAGCCAGTTACGCATGGCGCATCAGTGCAGTGGTTGCACCGCATCACGCCCATCTCACGCGTGGTGGTGGGGTACTCACCCTTATCCACATATTTCACCCACGTGCGAAATTGCCCAACGGGAATATCGTGTTCGGTCTTGCAGGCCACCGTGCAGGCGTGGCAGCCAATACAAGTCCGTTGATCAATGGCAAAGCCGTAGCGCACAGAATCACTTCTTCCGGATGTAGAAACGCAGTACGTCGCCCTCTTCGGATGACTCGATCAATTCATTACCCGTCTGGGATGCCCACGCCGGGATATCTGATCGAGCACCGGTATCAGTTGCCTCAACGAGAAAGACCTGTCCAGGCGCCAATTCCTTTGCGGCCTTGGAGGTAAGCAGTACGGGCATTGGGCACGACTGACCTTTAGCATCAACTGTGGCAGCGATCTCTTCCATTGGTACCCCGATCAAGTAATGAACACCCTCGTGTCCGTTGGCAGGTATTAAATAAACAGGTTGATCTGTGACTTCGACATCTTCTGGAGAGCTGTTGCTGCACCAACCGGCTCGCCAAGACCCGGGCGCATTTGAGAAGCCTTGACCCCGAGGAGATCCATTGTCATCTGGCAAGGCCACATCTTGACGCCCATGTCCTGACAAATATCGAACAATTCCTCCGGCGGCATCAGCTTGTTCTTGCCAGCCACTTTGCGCATCATCCAGCTGCCCATGCCGCCCATGTTCAACTTGGACAGCTTTGCCTTTTTCATACCTGGGGCGTTCATACCGGCCAGCATCTTGGTCATTGGGTCGTAGCCAGTGATTCTCACGTCGTCTCGTACCAACGGAAACAAACCCCAGAAAGTGAAGAAGACGGTCACGTCCATGCCTGATGCTGCGCCAGTAGAACTCAGAATCATGGTGGGCCACAACTTGTCCAAATCACCACTGAAAGCAATGATCGTCATGGAATTCGGGTCTCTGGCTTCCTCGGTCATAATCG
>JBIISH010000166.1:0-4540 GCA_044341115.1 Candidatus Nanopelagicales bacterium | reverse complement strand
TTACGGGTTTCATGGCGCGAGATTCATCGAAAAGGCCAGTTCATCGAAAAGGCCAACTCATCGAAAAGGCCAGTTCATCGAAGAGGCACTGCCGGGATGCCCAACAAAACACCCGTGGGACGCTCAGTTTCAAAAAGGTCACCGGCTCTAGTCCTTCGAATATTTACGATCTCATCGGCAACCAAGTGATGCGGCGCGGCATGAGTTATCCGAGCGGTCACTACATCACCTGGACGAGGGGGCGCTGATTCGCCACCAACTGCAACATGCACCAAGCGACTATCCTCAGCACGCCCGGACATGCGCTCCGTTTTGGCGTCCTTGCGTCCTTCTCCTTCAGCGATCAAGACGTTAACCTCGCGCCCAATAAGATTCGAATTCTCCTGCAGCGTTATCTCATTGACCAGCGCCACGAGCCGAACGTAACGCTCCTGAACGATTTCCTTAGGTACCTGATCAGCCATATCTGCCGCAGGAGTTCCTGGTCGTTTTGAGTACTGGAAGGTGTAGGCGCCAGCAAATCGTGCTTCACGGACCACGTGCATGGTCTCCTGAAAATCCTCTTCAGTTTCACCGGGAAAACCGACGATGATATCAGTAGTAATTGCTGCGTGCGGCATTGCGGCGCGCACTCGGTCGATGATGCCTAGGTAACGCTCTTGCCGGTATGACCGACGCATGGCTTGCAGAATGCGATCAGATCCTGACTGCATAGGCATATGCAGCTGCGGCATGACGTTTGCCGTTGTGGCCATCGCTTCGATGACGTCGTCGGTAAAGTCCTTGGGGTGGGGGCTCATAAATCGCACCCGTTCCAACCCGTCGATCTTTCCACACGCACGCAGGAGATCTGCGAACGCTTTTCGTTCACCGAATTCAACTCCGTAGGCATTGACGTTCTGACCCAGCAAGGTCACTTCAAGCACACCTTGCGCAACCAGCATGTCAACCTCAGCGAGAATCTCTCCTGCTCGCCGATCTTTCTCAGACCCGCGCAAGGCCGGAACGATACAAAAAGTGCAGGTGTTGTTACAACCAACACTGATCGAGACCATTGCAGAGTAAGTTGAGTCGCGCTTAGTGGGCAAGGTTGATGGAAATACTTCGAGTGCCTCTTTAATTTCGATTTGCGCCTCTTGTTCGATACGTGCGCGCTCGAGGAGGACTGGTAGAGCACCCATATTGTGGGTGCCGAAAACTACATCAACCCAAGGCGCTTTTCGCAGGATCTCCCCTTGATCCTTTTGGGCGAGGCAGCCGCCAACCGCAATTTGCAGGCCGGGGTTTTTCTCTTTGATCGGCACTAAGTGCGAGAGGTTGCCATAGAGCTTGTTGTCTGCGTTCTCGCGTACTGCGCACGTATTGAAAACGATGACATCGGGCACCCCTCCTTCAACCGCAGCTGTGTAACCAGAGGATTCCAGCAGCCCAGAAAGCCGCTCAGAATCGTGCACATTCATCTGACATCCGTAGGTGCGAACCTCATAGGTTCGAGGCAGCACAGGCGCAGTCAGGATTTCCGGCATAGGAGAGATACTAGATCCACACTCCAGAGAAGCTAGACGCTCACTGGTTCCCTGGGATTACCACTCTCATCATCGGCTACCTCGTCTTCGCCCGGCTCAATGTGCACCCGCGGGAGAATTCGATCGAGCCATCCCGGCAACCACCAGTTCGCTTTGCCGAGCATGGACATGACGGAGGGAACAAGGACCAACCTCACGATGAATGCATCGATGATCACGGCGGATGCCAATGCAATACCGAAAAGCTTGATGGTGGAGTTGGTGCTCGGCACGAATGCGAGGAACACACTCGCCATGATTGCTGCGGCGATCACCACGACTCGACCAGACCCACCTAGGCCACGACGAACCGAGAGTGCATTGTCCCCGGTTCGATTCCACTCCTCTTGCATCCGGGAGACGAGGAACACCTGATAGTCCATCGACAAACCAAAAAGAATGGAAAAGACCATGATGGGCAAGAACGGGAAAATCGGTCCGGTTCCAGAGACTCCTAGCAAGTCACTGAACCAGCCCCACTGGAAAACTGCCACAGTTATGCCCATCGCAGCTGAGAAACTCAGCAAGCTTGTAATCGCTGCCGTGAGTGGCACCACAATGGAGTGGAACAGCAGGACCAGAGCCAAGAAGCCTAAACCGATCACGATGGCGAGGAAAACTGGCAGCGCATCGCCAAGCACCGTCGTGAAATCACTTGTTACAGCCTGTCCGCCACCCACGTAAATTGTGGCTCCAGTGGCCGCGGCCAGTTCGGGATTGATTTCCCCGCGCAGCCGCTCCAGCAGCTCCGTCGTTTCAACATCCTGCGGAGCACTGGCCGGAATAACACCGATGACCGCAACAGTCGAGTCGAGTCCAAATTGGCTGGGATTGACTGCAACCAACGGGAGCACGTCAACGCTCGGCTGCGTGGCAGCAACTCCTTCAACCTGGCTCAGACCCCGAACAATCGTCGAGTAGCCCTCAACATCTCCGGCGCTTGGAAGTTCGGCAACCACCAAGAACGGTCCGCCAACGCCAGGGCCAAAACCCTCTGAGCGAAGGTCATAAGCGGTGCGTGCCGGGCTACCTAACGGCTTGCCCGAATCGTCTGCAAATCCTTGGCGAAGACTCAGGAGCGGGATAGCCAAGAGCAAAATGAGTCCCAGGGAGAGCAACGTGGGAATAATGGGCCGCTTCTGCAGCAGACGGCCGTACTTGGCCCATGCCTTACCTTCGGGTTGACCACTGCCGGGCTTCTTTCCCCACGGCAGGCGCCATGCAAGTGCCTTGGTGCCCAGCAAACTCAACAACGCAGGTAGCAGCCACAGCGCCGAGAGCATCACCATCAACACTGTGACGGAAGCGGCAACAGCGAGCCCGTTGAAGAATCCGATCCTCAGTACAAAAAGTCCAAGGAGCGCAATGATCACCGTTGTGCCAGCGAAAAGAACGGCCCGACCTGCAGTCTCGACAGCTTCCTGTGCCGCCCTTTTCGGTTCATGGCCGGCAAGTACCGCTTGCCGGAACCGATTGATCACGAAGAGCGCGTAGTCAATACCCACGCCGAGGCCAATCATGGCGGCCAGAGTCGGCGCAAAGGTGGCAACGTCCAGGAAGCGGGCCACAACGAGAACAAAAGCCTGGCCCATGGCTAAGCCGACGAGCGCAACGATAATTGGTAGGCCGGCTGCGACGATTGACCCGAACGCAATCAACAAAATGATGATGGCCACCAGAATTCCAATAGCTTCACTACTGGGCGGCTCCTGACCGGCGAATTCCAATGCCTGACCATTCGCACCAACTGCCAGTTCAGCCGAATTCAGCTCGGTGACTGAATCAAGAATGACTTTGGCATCTGCCGCGCTTACTTCAACACCATTACCGCCGAACGTGATGGTGGAGTACGCGACCGTCCCATCTGGGCTGATCGAAGAGAAGGATTTTTGGGCTGCTTCCATTGCGGCCACAATTTCTGGCGGCAGATCAGCCATGGGCGCGGATTCGCCAGCCTGAGCAGGAACGGGGCACGCACTTCCCAAGGGTGCACCTACAGGATTCGTCACACAGGCAACCGAATCCAAACCTGCGATGGTCTCGAGCATCGGCGTGATTGTGGTGAGTACTGACGGGTCAACAGCGCTTCCCGTGCTTGGCGACCAGACAATCGCGCCGCCGCCCTCAAACCCTGCCGTATCGGTGCCATTGGCCACCAAAAGATCCGTTGCTGTCTTCGATTCGGTGTTGGGCAGATCAAAGGAGTCATTGAGTTCGCCTGCGAAGGATGCCGCAATACCAAAGACCGCCACCATGGCGATGACCCAACTAATCAAAGCAACGACGGGACGGCGAACCGCCCACGAGGACAACAGGGGCATGAGATTCCATTTCGTGTGTGATCCACCCAGCGCGGACCCTTGAAAAATAGCACATAGAGAACACGTAGGTTCTTAGGCACTCACATTTAGGAACATGGTCGTCTATTAAGTGATATGTTCGAGCAGTGACCACTTGCTCATTGGCCAACCGGCGGCGCGGCCAGGCGCTGGAAGATGCGGTGTGTCAAGCCACGCTGGCTGAATTGGGAGAAGTGGGCTTTCGCAAAATCACGATGGATGGAGTCGCCAAGCGCGCTGGAACTGGGAAGGCTGCGCTCTACCGCCGTTGGCCGAATATTGAGGCACTCGTGTTGTTTGCACTCACCAACTTCATGGAGGCCATGGAGCTGGAGTCAGCACCTGACACGGGAACCTTGCGTGCAGACCTTTCGGAGACATTCATCGCACTGGCCAACTCCCTGAACAGCCCCGCCGGCGCAGTCCTCCGAGAGCTGATTAGCGAAGCCACCCATGAGCACAAACTCATGGCGGAAATGGAATCAACGTACGGCACCAAAAGACACATGGATCTTGCTGCCATGCTCGAAAAAGCAATGCTCCGGGGAGAGATTCCCCGCCAGGCCGTCGATCCCTATGTGACGGTGATTGCACCCGCACTGATTTTTCATCAATTCATCACAACCGGATTTGCGC
>JBIISH010000218.1:0-3736 GCA_044341115.1 Candidatus Nanopelagicales bacterium | reverse complement strand
GAATTGATTGGAGTCGGCGGCAGACCCTTATTCGCATATGTGTTGTAGAGAGAGTCGGTTTCGATCTGCTCTGCAGTTAACTGAAGTTCATTGACACCTAACGCATAGGACACTGTTGAATCAAACTGCAGGGGCATATCGAGTTCAAGCCGGTTGTAGACCACCGCAGCGGCCTTCGCGAAATCCTCAGGGGCGACTTCGGCCTGGACGAGTGATGCCACGATCAAGACGTCATACGGTGAACGGCCAACAGCATCTGCTCGGGTCTCCAGGTCCAGGTTTACCGAAGATACGCCGAAGCGTTTCACCAGGGCTGCTAGCAAACCCTCGGCCGTTTCAGCACCGGTGAGTTCATAGGTCGCGGGAAACATAAATCCTTCTGGACGCTCCTCTGCCCACCGCGGAAGTCCTAACTCTTGCGGCGCCTGCAGAACCTGATCAAAGTCCGCACGCGGCAATCCCGATGATTCCGTCAAGATGTCGACGGTCTGATCGAGTCGCAGACCTTCGGGCAGCACCATGCGCGAATTGGCCCGAGAGGCCGGATCGAGCATCAGTGCAAGAGCCAACGCGCCGCTCATTTCCCCGCGAAGTTCATAACTGCCTGGTCCTATTCGCGCGGCCCGCTCATCCATTTCGGCTGCCTCAATAAAGGCACCTGCGGTGAGCACCACACCTGCGTCAACAAGCCTTTGTCCGATTGCGGTCAGGCTGTCTCCCGACTCGACAATAACCACGACGGAGCCAGTCCCGCCTCCCTCGTAATCCGTGGGACCTGAATCTGCCGTCACGGCACGAAACACCAAGAAGCCAAGAACCAAGAAAAGAAGTACAACGACGACGCCCACCACCCGTCGGAGGATGCTGTTCTTGTTCTTTGAGGGCCTAACTTCCTCGCTCGTGAAGAAAGCGTCCAACTGGCTCATTGACCACTTCCCTTCTTGTTGCTATCAAGATAGGACTGCAAGATGACAACGGCTGATGCACTATCGATGACTGCCCGGGATGACTTGGTAGTCCGGCCAGCATCTCGCAGACCCCTTTGTGCCTGAACCGTACTGAGTCGCTCGTCGACGAAGACAACCGGAATTTCGGTGCATTGAGCCAGATTGCGCGCCCAGTCTCGGGCGATGTTGGCAGCCTGGCCCTCGACACCATTGAGTCCGATAGGAAGCCCCACGACGATCTCTACCGCATCGCATTCTCGCGCAATATCGGCAACGCGGGCAACCGATCCATCACCAGCAAGCACACCCTCTAAGGGGGTGGCAAGAATTCCGTGGGGGTCACTACGGGCAAGCCCAATGCGCACTGATCCCACATCAACGGCTATTCGAACTCCGGGAATCACCACTTCATTCACGATACGGGGAGGTCGCCCATCTGGGTCAGGACCGCAGCCAGCGCGTCGTCCATTTTGCTGACATCAGTGCCACCACCTTGGGCCATATCATCCTTCCCACCGCCTCGACCGCCGAGCGGCCCGAGCATCGCCTTCATGACCACATTTGCAGTTGCCCCCTGCACAATCGCGGAATCGTTGGCTGCTGAAATCGCCGCGACTTTGCCGTCAACATGAGACACCCCAGCGATCACACTCGGGATCTCGGGCTTAATTCTCCCTTTTGCCCGGGTTACTAACTCGCGCAAATCCGACCCGGACGTGCCGGCTGGCGCAGTGAAGGTCCACACTCGAATGCCGTTGACATCTCGGCCCTCGCCAAGGATTCCATCCATGCTCGCGGTGAGTTGTGCACTACGAACTTTCGCCATGTCGCGCTCAGCATCTTTTAACGAAACCAAAGTTCGTTCCACCCGATCCACCAATTGGTCTGAGGGCACCTTGAGCAACTCAGTGAGTCGAGACACCAAAATATGCTCACGGGCTAGAAAGTCGTACGCATCAACGCCGACAAGGGCCTCTACTCGCCGCACCCCTGCACCGATCGAACCCTCAGACAGGAAGGTGACCACACCTAGCTGGCCGGAACGCTGGGCATGTGTGCCTCCGCACAACTCATGTGCCCAGTCACCGACAGACACGACACGAACTTCGGGACCGTACTTTTCACCGAACAGCGCCATCGCGCCCATCGCTTTGGCCTGTTCCTGAGACATCAGGTGCGCTGAGACATCAAGGTCTTCAATGAGAACCGAATTGACCCGCTGCTCAACATCTTGCAGAACCCTCTGGCTCACCGGCTCAGGGCTCGGAAAATCAAAACGCAAACGTCCTGGTGCATTTTCAGATCCCATTTGGGTAGCGGTTTCGCCCAGTTGTTCACGGAATGCGCGGTGGATCATGTGCGTTGCGGTATGCGCCCGAGAAATTGCTTTGCGGCGCGCAGTGTCCACTCGAGCCATCACGCTTTGGCCCGTAGTGATCTCTCCATCGACGACCCGAGCACGATGGATGAACAAACCAGGCACCGGAGTTTGAACGTCGTAGACCTCGATCGTGCATCCCGCAGAAACGAGAGAGCCATGATCACCGAGCTGACCGCCTGCCTCAGCGTAAAAGGGTGAACGATTCAGCACGATCTCCACCAGATCACCAGGGTGGGCAACGGGAACTGCAACCCCATCCCGAACAATTCCGATGACCGTGGACTCCGCATCAATGAGGTCATAGCCCACAAAAGTTGTCAGGCCGCCCTTTTCCAGGATCTCCCGGTATGCGGTGGTGGCGGCAAAACCACTCTTGCGAGCAACCGCATCAGCTTTTGCCCGTTCCCGCTGCTGGCCCATGAGGTTTCGGAATCCGGCTTCATCGACATCGAGTCCTGCTTCAGCTGCCATCTCGAGCGTGAGATCAATCGGAAATCCGTGCGTATCGTGGAGAGCGAAAGCCTTCTCCCCCGTCAAAACTGCGCCACCTGTTGCGCGGAGTTCCGATACGGCGGTATCAAAAAGGGTCGTCCCGGCTCGCAAAGTCTGCAGAAAAGATGCTTCCTCAGCAACGGATACGGTGCGAATGCGGCTCGCTTCGTCGTTCAACTCTGGATACTGCGGGGCCATCGACAAAATCGTCGAATCGACCAGCTCACCCATCGTGGCCTCGTGGGCGCCGAGCAGCCTCATATTGCGAATCACCCTGCGCATTAGGCGCCGCAGAACATATCCGCGACCTTCATTTCCGGGAACCACGCCGTCGCCAATGAGAAATGCGGTAGTGCGGGAATGATCAGCGATCACCCTGAGCAGAATGTCGTCGCGCTCGGCCTTACCGTATGAAGTGCCGGTAAGTTCACAAGCGCGATCGAGGATTCCGCGCGTTGTGTCGATCTCATAGATGTTGTCGACACCTTGCAGCAGCGCGGCCATTCTTTCCAGACCCATGCCGGTGTCGATGTTCTTCGCGGGCAGTTCCCCAAGAATTGGATAACCCTCTTTGCCTGGACCCTCGCCACGCTCATACTGCATAAACACGAGGTTCCACACCTCGAGATAACGATTCTCATCGGCAATCGGCCCGCCTTCGAGCCCGTGCTCGGGGCCCCGATCAAAGTAAATCTCTGAACAGGGGCCACAAGGACCTGGAACACCCATCGACCAGTAGTTGTCGATCTGGCCACGGCGCTGAATGCGATCTAGAGGTATGCCCACCTGCTTGTGCCAAATGTCGATTGCTTCGTCGTCGTCGAGGTAAACGGTTACCCAAAGCCGCTCTTCTGGAAACCCATAGCCACCGTCTGAGATGGGCTTCGTGAGCAATTCCCACGCCAGTGGAATCGCG
>JBIISH010000044.1:0-9654 GCA_044341115.1 Candidatus Nanopelagicales bacterium | reverse complement strand
CAGTGTGATCCATCTACCAAGAATGCACGAGATGTGATGGGAAATCCCCGGAAGTCTGGCCTAGAAAGGAAGGACCTTGGTCCTAGCTTTCTGGCTAGGCCAGCGCGTCGCGCTTTCGGATGAGCAGAGCCAGTGTCGCAACAACGGGCATCACCATGATGATTGAGCCCAACATCGCCATTGCCACATAGATATCGCCCGTTTCGCCCAAAAGGGGCTTGACCATGACAGACACCGCGTAAATCGCGTAGAGGATTGCGGGCTGAACCATGAAAGCCGTGGGCAACGCCCCGGAGAACAGGGGAGTCTTCATGGTGCGGACGAGCAGAATTCCGATGAGGAGTGAGTAGACGAACACGGTGCCGACCCAGCCGTAGAAGTTATGGGCGGGAACACCAAAGAATGCCCCACCATCCTCCCAGGTCCACTGTCCCAGCAACGTTGACTGAATAGGGTCGAGAGCAAGATCGTTCATGGTTGCAAGCAGGCCGGTAAGCAGAGCCGTGACAACGAGCCGGCCTCCGCGGATCTTGGCCGAATATGCCTCGGCGCCACCAGTGACAAGAACTCGCGCCATCATGTAGCTGACATAACCAATCGAGAAATACGCCAACATGATCAGTGGTGGCACTTCTCCGATCAGCGGCCCGAGCAGGGTGTCCGAGTAGTAGTAGTTACCAAAGGTCAGGCCCGTGTGAGTGCCGATGAATTCGGAAAGATACGAAACGGTGAAGACGATGCCGAGGGCGGCGAAGGCGATCGACCATCGGGTCCAGGTTGCTAAATGGATGAGTGCGAATGCCACCTGCATTTCCGCCAGCAGAAACGCGATCCCATCTGGCAGGAAGGATCCAGCAACACCAGAGATCAGGGCGAGAAAGAGAAGAACCCAGAGGAGTCGCTGCCGACCGACTGAAACAAGTTGCATGAGGTGAGCGCCCTTTCACTACTCCAGTTCTTCACTATCCGAACCGAAGTGTAGGGCTGCTTCAGCCTTGCAAATGCCTTTGCAGGAAATCGAAGCGCGCTTTCCAGGCCCGCTTAGCCAAACCCGATCGCCCGGCAACGTAATCAAACCCGTGCGGTGCGCCATTCCACACATGGAACTCAACGTCGACGCCCGCGGCTCGCAGAAGATCGGCGAAGGCAGCATCTTCATCATGAAAAATGTCCATGGTGCCGGTATCGATGAATGTGGGCGGCAGCCCGGCAAGTTGTGTTGCAAGGGCAGGGGATGCGGTGGCCGGTGGCACATCAGGATCGTCTTTGCCGAGGTATGCAGTCCAGGCGGTGAGGTTGTCGGCAAATGTCCAGCCGATGAATCGGCCGGTATAGCGCGGGTCAGGAACTACTGTCCGGTAGTCCAACATCGGATACACGAGTAGTTGGCACTTGATTGCAGGGCCGCGTTCATCTTGATTGCGCAGAACGGTTGCAGCAGCGAGGCATCCACCAGCGCTGTCTCCGGCAATCCCGATGCGCTTGGCATCTAGTCCGAGATCCGCAGCATGCGCATGCAACCAGCGCAGCGCGAAAGTGGCGTCATCAAGTGCAGCGGGGTAGGGGTGCTCGGGTGCGAGTCGATAGTCAACGGAAATCACTGTGATGCCGGTGCCACTCGCGTAATGCATGCAGCGAGAGTCATATCCATCGAGGCTGCCGCCAATCAGTCCGCCGCCATGTATGTAAAGAATCGAGGCGCGTGAGGTGCTGCCGCGTTTGCGATAGATCCGCACCCGAATCGGATCACGGTCAGGCACATTGATGAGTCGATCCTCGGAAACAACATCGGTTGCTCGCACAAATCGGGCATCGGCAAGTTCCTCAAAAACCGCTCCGTTACGTCGTCGTGTTTCGATATCGCCGATTGCGGGCACTGTCATGCCCTTCATGCCGCGAGCCATAGGAAGTGTTGCCAACAGCACACCAATATCAACCCCGGCGATGTTCACGGGGTTAGTCTGAACCATGCGTAGTTCGCGTGCAGGCGCCGGTGGCGTCCTCGGTGGTTCCCTGATCATGAGCACCCTCGTGGTGGCTGGACTTTTCCTAGCCCCCGTTGCGCAGGCAGCACCCATCCCTGCCCCTGAGCCGGTAGCAGCTGCGCTCGCGGGATTTGAGTCTGACCCGCAGGCGGCCATGAGCGAGTGGGTTGGGTGGGCGGCAACCCAACCCATGCGGTACTCGCTCAATGACAAGCCACGCAGATTCCGTAGCACTTGTCAGATTGATACTTCTGGAACCTCGCGATGCGATGACTTCACTCGGATCATCGGTAGAGGCGGCCGCGATATGGGAATGAAGCGCACCTCCGAGGTCATCACCACCACAGATCGGAAGCAGTACTTTCGTGATGTTCCGTTGAAGAAATGGAATGCAAACAAGTTTGGGGCAAACACAAACCCGGTAAGTAACACCGGGCGCTTCTACGCCTACAACCCCTGGCAGCCCTGGGGAACACCCGGCATCGCGATCAGTACATCTATCGGCGCTGATGGTTACCGCGAGGTCAGGGTGAGCAATCCAGCCCCCGGCGATGATCAACCATCAGTCACGGTGACTCGAGTTTCACCAGATGGCTCAAAGGCTGAACTGATCGAGCAAACTGCAAAAGGGAAGAACCTTTCGGTGAATCGGATTTCTATTGCCGACGTGGCAACGATCAAGATCCCGCGTTGATCGCTGCAGTGAGGCACTCCACGATTAACTCGTGATCTTGCACTTGGGGTAACCCGGAGATTCCCAGAAAGCCAACAGTTCCGGTCCCAGCAACTTCTATGGGCCAACCGCCACCATGTGCTGCGTAATCGTGGCTGGGCAGTCCGGTGGCTGCAATGAATTCCTGACCCTTCTCCTCGTACTCGATACGGGCGGCCATTGTCGACATATTGAGTCGCTCCACCACATTGCGCTTCCGGCGCAGCCAATCATCGTTCTCCCGGGAAGAGCCCGGCAGAGCAGCCTTAAAAACGAGCCGGCCGGTGTGCCACACCTCAATGGCCACCGGAAGAGAGCGGGTGCGGGCTATCTCGAGTGCTATCTCACCGAGAGCAATCGCCCGTGAAATATCGAATGAGGCAAAGACCAATGTTGCTGCCTGGTCGCGCAATTGCGCTGATGTGAAATTTCCGGTGGTTGCGTAGGTCATGGTGTATTCCAGCACACGATCAGACGCCGTCGGTGAAGACAGAAATGAGGATGGGCAACATCACGATCAGCCAGAAGATCAGATACCCGAGGCTGGCGAACTTGACTATGGTCCAGCCGCGGCGCGCGTTGTATTCGCGGGCATTCGCGGCGTAGTGCCAGCCGACCATGAGGAACAACCCGGCGATCATTGCACCGATGTTGAGCCAGAGGTCGTCCATTGCAGTCCATTCTCTGTGGTCCAGATCAAAGCTTCTTTGAGTGTAGACGTGTGGCGTGTCGGATAATTGACATGTATAGGGATATACACTAACCTTGTACACAGGTAGACAAACAAAGGAGTTGCCATGAACCTTCCCTTCAGGCAGGGCCGCCGTGATTCGCGGGGCGCCACGGTTGTTTTTCCTCAATCCGCTCATGACATTGAGTCGGGTTTCAGTTACCAGATCTGCCGGTTTGTGCTCGATTGCTCGTGCGGTGCGCACCATGACACCCCCTTCATCGATGAGGCGCTTGAGTGGCGCGAGTTGCACGAGCAGTTGGCCCCGCTCGCTGACCAGTTGGCCTGATCCGTGGTGAAGCCCTCGGCCTCAGCGAAAGCCGAGGCTGCTAAGTCCCTTTCTCAAGCGACCAAACAGTGGCGTAATGCCAAGAAGAAAGAGAGAGCGGCGCGAAATGCTCTCGCTGTACTCGTCTGCGAGGTAGTAGAAGCCGATGTCATGTCTGAGAACAAGGTGTCCGAGGTAACCGATATTCCGCGCATGACGATTCGAAAGATGCTTGGGAAAGACTGACCCTCCACGTTCCTCGATAAGGTTCCAAGGTGGCGGTGAAGAGCAAGTGGGCCGTTCTGGCGGTTCTCGCATCGGCCCTAGCTCTGATCTCCCTCGACAACACCATCGTCAACGTGGCTCTTCCTACTTTGCAGGAAGAACTCCGCGCCTCAACGGCTCAGTTGCAGTGGGTGGTCGATGCCTACTCGGTGCTGTTTGCCGGAACGCTGTTGCTCGCCGGAAGTTTGGGGGATCGGTTCGGCCGCCGGCGCATGCTCATCGTGGGTCTCTCCATCTTCATCCTTGCCTCACTCTCAGCGGTATTTGCCCAAGATGCGAATGCTTTGACCCTCTCGCGAGCTTTGATGGGCATCGGCGGGGCGTTCATCATGCCCTCGACGCTCAGCATCTTGGTCCAGGTCTTTACCGACCGAACGGAGCGAGCCCGAGCGATCGGCATTTGGGCTGCAGTTGCCGGTGTCGGGGTAGCGCTCGGTCCGATCATCGGTGGGTTCCTGCTGGAACACTTCTCGTGGCACTCGATTTTCTGGGTCAATCCACCAGTTGCAGCGGCAGTGCTTGTGGCCACCCTGCTGCTAGTGCCCGAATCTCGCGATCCGGCAAAGCCCACACTTGATCCTTTTGGTGCTGCGCTCTCATCCCTTGGTGTCATCGCCCTGGTTGTGACGGTGATTGAACTCCCTGATTCCGGATTGAGCGCCTTGACAGTGGGAGCCGCAGTGGTGGCAGTTATTTCTCTGGCTGCATTCGTGTGGTGGGAAAAGCGAGCGGCTCGTCCCATCCTGCCAATGGAGCTTTTCTCATCTCGGTTGTTCAGCACGTCGATCATCACAGTGGGCTTGGTCTACTTCGCACTGATGGGAGCGATGTTCTTCCTGCCTCAGTTCTTGCAGTTAGTGCAAGGGATGACGCCACTTGAATCGGGAATTGCGATCCTGCCCGGTGCCGGTGGATTGCTGGTTGCTTCGTTGTTTAGTCCTGGTATCGCAGAGCGAATCGGTTCTCGGAAAACAGTTGTGCTGGGTTTGTCTTTGGTCACGGTCGCGATGGCGAGTTTCGCACTCTTGCGCACGGATACGTCCTACCTATTTATCGGGATCGTGCTGGGAACGATTGGTCTTGGCCTTGGTCTCACCCTTCCGCAAGCAACAAATGGTGTGCTCGCTGCCGTTCCTGCTGAGCGTGCCGGAATGGGATCTGCCGTAAACGATGCGGTGGGCGAGCTGGGTGGCTCTTTCGGTGTAGCAATTCTGGGCGCCACGTTGTCATTTGCCTATCGGCAAAACATCGAAGAGGCAATCACGACTGCGGGTGCGGCGGCCCAGCAACTACCAGCATCAGCACTCGATGCTGCGCGGGAATCTTTGGCAGCTGCATCGATTCAAGCGGGCCAACTGCCCGATGGTGTTGGCGACGTGTTCCGGCAGGTGGCCGGGCAAGCATTTGTTTCTGGGATGTCTTTGGCACTGCTGGTGGGTGCGGGCATTACTGGCCTGGGCCTACTTATTGCGTGGCGCCGGTTCCCGGTGCGGGTTGATCGCGCGGAGGAGTAGTCAGCGCCCAGAAGACAACTGCTGAGGCCGCCGCAACGTTGAGGGAGTCCACACCCGCGTGCATGGGGATGCTCACTCTTGTATCGCTCGTGGAAAGTGCAGTGTCAGTCAGTCCATCACCTTCGGTTCCAAAGACGAGTGCCAAACGATCGGGTGGATGCGCAGCCAGATCATCGAGATTGATCGAAGTGTCGGTGCGCGGGCTTAGTGCAGCAATCGTGAAGCCTGCGGTGCGCAGGTCGTCAAGCCCAGCCGGCCAATCATCGATCCGCGTCCAAGGGATCTGAAAAACCGTGCCCATAGAAACCCGCACGCTGCGCCGATAGAGCGGATCTGCGCAGCGAGGAGTCACCAAAATCGCATCGATCCCCAGGCCGGCGGCTGACCTGAAGATCGCACCAACATTGGTGTGATCCACCAAATCCTCAAGAATGACGATTCGAGTCGCGCCTGCAACCACGCTGGCCACTGAAGGTAGCTCCGGTCGATGCATCGCAGCGAGTGCGCCGCGATGAACATGGAAACCGGTGAGTAATTCCAGGACTGTTCGATCGCCCACGAAAACCGGTATGCCGTTTGGCTCAAGAGCACCGATCGATTCCAGCATCGGATTCATTCGGTCAAGCCAGGAATCTTGCATCAATATTGAGCGCGGACGATGCCCGGCTTCTACTGCGCGCTCAATCACAGATGCGCTCTCGGCGATATACATCCCCGATGCTGGCTCATGCCGCGCACGCAATGCAACGTCGGTGAGGTTGCGGTAATCGGTGAGGCGATCGTCGTCGGCGGCATCCACGGCGATCACAGGCATGGCTGGATCATCTCAGTCTTGGTAGAGATGCGAGAAAGCGGTGAGCATCAGTTTGCGCTGGAGACCTGCGCTCCAGCTGCCCGCTGAACGGAAAGTTGCACATCATTACCGGCAACGCAGGAGAGTACGTGTCCGCCAGCGGACTTATCGGCGGTGAGTCCGTGCAGGTGCAGGCCTGGCGCACCAGTTCCAGCTAAGTCATTTCCGGTGCGAAAACCCATGAGCACTGCTCGCTTTTGACCTAGTTGGAAAACAGTCTGGTTGGCAACCACCTCGGCCAGTGGTTTGTATGGCTTGGTCTGAGCAGGCACGCTGCGAGTGACGAGGTCGGTGAAAGTTCCGCGCACCCGAACTCCCACCACACCTGTATCGGTCTGGGCAAGGGCGTTTATCGCTGAAACGAGCGCTGCGCACGTGGTGCCCGGTGCAACGGGACCAGAGACGTCGGGCTTGAAAGCAATCGCCTGAACGAATGGAGAGGTGAGATCTGCTGACACTGCGCGCGGAACACCGTCTAATCCGACCCGATACGCAACCCCCTGCAGAATCATCAATTCACCATCAAGGGCATCGAAGGTGCCAAGGCCTAGGGCATTGGGGGAGAGGACTGAAGAAATGGGTGCAAGACCTGAGTAATTGGGCGCTATTAAGTAGGTGTAGGTGCCCACCTGCTCCACCCAAGGCGCATTGCTGGCTGAGTCTGATGAAGAAGAAAGAGCCTGAGCCGTGGGCAGGCCCGCCACGAGGAGAACTGAGAGGGCGCCGGCAACTATGAGACGTATTCGCATGGTGGGAGAGTATGGCCTCCGCACTTCCCGGGTGGAGACCGCCATGATGTAGGTATGAACGCGGACAACCCCATCGATTACGACAACCTTCTTGCCCGAGGGCGCGAGATTTACCCAGGAATGCGCATCGGCCGGCCAGGGCGGGCCCGCACCTACTGGGCAACCATGTTCTTTATGCGCCTACTGCGCATCAGATGGTCGGTCAAGATCACCGGTGCCTCGAACGTGGCCCATGGGCCGGCAATCTTGGTGGGAAATCACGTTTCTGCGATGGATCCCGTTGCGGCCGTGATCAAGCGTTGGTGGCGGGTAACCGCCTTTGCCAAAGTTGAAGTTTTTGAGGGCAAGGGAGCAATGTTTTTCCGGTGGATGGGTCAGATCCCCCTGCGCCGCGGTGATGAGGCCTCAACCCGTTGGGCGCTGGAGATGGCGGCGAGCACTCTTGCCGATGGCAACAAACTGGGGCTCTACCCCGAAGGCACCAGGTCTCCGGATAAGAAGTCCCTTCATAAACTCCACCGCCGCATCCTTATTCCGGTTTTTCAAACCAGCCCAGATGTTCCCGTCCATGCGATCACAACGACGTACCTGGGTGTGAAGCGCTTGCGCATGCGGGTGAAAGTTCACATCACTCCGGCCCTGCCGATCGACGTGCGCACGATGCATCCGAACGACATCGTCGAAATCATCACTGATGCATTACTCAAGTCTGGCGGCATGCCGTTTGTGAATGCATTTGCCCGCGACCTCAAGGCGAAGGTCGCGTAACCCAGTAAATACGCCCCACAGATCACCAACTGCCATGACTCCGTCATGAACAGCGTGAGGCCCCGCTAGAGTGCTGTTACAGAGATTTTCGACGAAAGGGTATAGCCATGGTTGGTCGTAGGGGTATGGGAATTGTTGGCGTTGCAGCAACCGCCAAGGTCGTAAGTAACCGCACGCAGGCCAAGGCTGATGCCGAGCGCGAGGCGCAAGCAGCGGCGGCCCCCGCAGCAGCCCCCGCAGCCGCAGCACCAGCGGCAGCAGGCGATGACATGGTTGCCCAGTTGCAAAAGTTGGCAGACCTCAAGGCAGCCGGCGTTCTGTCTGACGAAGAGTTTGCAGCAGCCAAGGCGAAGGTTCTCGCCGGGTCCTGATGCTCGATGCAGGCAGTGCTGCACTGGTCTGGCTTGCCGTTCTGGTTTAGGTGGGTGGCGCCTTCGAATTTCTTGAAGGCGCCCCACTAATCTCCGGCCATGGCCTCTTTGCGCAAGAACCTTGGCGTATTCGGAGCGGTCGCGATTTCTCTGGCCGTCATGGGCCCGAGCATGTCGGTGAGCCTGAACCCGCAGGCCATTGCGAGCCAGGTGGGAACAGCCGTTCCGTCGGCATTCCTGCTTGCGGCCATACCGCTGGCACTGATCGCCGGCTCATTTGTTTTGTTGTCTCGTCGAGGTGGTTCGGCGGGTTCGGTCTTTGGGCTGGTCGGCAAAGAGATTGGTCCACGTTCGGGGACCGCCGCGGGCCTGTGGCTGGTTGCCGCTTACGTTGCTGCCGCTGCCATCACTTCACTCTCGTTCGGTATTTTCACAACGACGCTGCTGCAGGAATACGGATGGGCCACTGCGCCGAGTTGGTTCCCGATCCTGCTTGCCTTTCTGATCCTTCCCGTTACAGCTTTTCTCGCGGGCCGCACGATGCGCACCCTCGGCCGAGTCCTCCTCATCTTGGAGGGAATCACCATGGTCGCGATCGTGAGCGTCTGTGGTGTGGCCCTGTTCACGCTGCTCAACGGTGGAGGTCCGCAGGGTCAGACGGTCGAATGGTCGGCTTTTCGTATCGATGGGGTCACCGGTGGAGCGATAGCCCTAGCGCTCACCTTCGCACTGTTATCGAGTGCCGGCTTTGAGGGCTCTGCCGCGGCGGGTGAAGAAATGCGTGATGCCAAACGAGACATTCCCAATGCGCTGATCTGGACCACTGTGGTGACCAGCATCTTTTTCATTTTCGTATCGATGGTGGCCATCTGGGCGTTTGGCACATCATCAACAGAACTTAAGTCGTTCATATCTAGTGGTTCTCTGCCCTCAGACATTGCGAACGCGTATGTGAGTGATGCGGTGGGTGATCTGGTTACGTTCGGTGTTGCGGTCTCATCGTTCGCCTGCATGATCGGTGCGCAGGTGGCCGGCGGCCGCATCCTGTTCTCCTTCGCAAGGAGTGGGGTCATCCCCCACCGACTGGCCACTCTTTCCACGCATGGAACACCCGCCACGGCGAGCCTTGTTGTGTCAGTGTGCGCGTTGCTCTTCGTGGTCTTTGCGGCCATCGTCACCGCGGGCACTCCTTTCTCCGCGTTCGAGATGACGAGTGATGTTGCTGGCGTTGTTTTCATCGGTGCGTATGCCTCTGCTTGCGCTGCTGCAGTTCTTGTCCTCTGGCGCTCTGAGCGTGGCCGAGCCTGGGCGATTCTTCCGATGGTGGGCATCATCGTTCTGCTTATCGTGCTAGTGCTCCAACTCTTCCCGCTCCCGTCAGGATGGGAATTGGTTGCACCAGTTGTTGGTGTCGTCGTT
>JBIISH010000100.1:0-6214 GCA_044341115.1 Candidatus Nanopelagicales bacterium | reverse complement strand
GGTTTCGCAACCGAAATCGTCCAGTAGTACGGGTGAAAATCTCCGCATCGAACCTTGCCAAACTGATACGGCGCCTACACTGAGCTCAGTTAGTGGGCGCAACGCTCACGTCTCTGGCAAGGAGTTTCGGATGAAGCGTTCGGCCCGAATGATCGCCGCATTTGTTGCTGCCGCAAGCCTGCCGCTCGTCGTCATGCCGGCAGCATCCGCCGAAACGTACGCGAACATGAATCCAGCCGAACTGGAACAGGCAGTCTTGCGCGCTCAGCCAGGTGTAGCACTCGGGGCGTGGACTCAGAACTTCTATTTCACGAGCTCCCGTGATGAAGCGGCGTCAGCCCTCCGACCGCTGGTCTGCCCGACAACGACAAAAAAGAACATCACACTGCCTAAGGCTGATACGTACGGAGCTGTGGGATACGCGGTCTCCCAGGACGTCTCGCTGTCCATCACCATCTGGCAGTACAAGTCAGAAGCCGCTGCCCAGACGGCGATGACCCAGTTCATGGATATCTCCTGCCCAGACAGCCCGAAGATTCAGTGGAAAGACGGTAAGTATTACCAAATGAAATCCGGTGGCGGCGACTTCACATCGTCCGAGGTTAAGGGCGTGCCAGCTCTCCTCAAGGGTTATTCCGGCACGGTCGACGGACTGCCGATCAACGTGGCTTGGGCGGTTCGACCTGTCGGCAAGACCGTTGTCCGAGTCGAAGCCGAGATGTTTGGAGACGCTGCGACGTCATCAGCGAAGCAAAAGCAAGCGCCGCGATTGATGGGAAACTGGATCGATGCTGCCAGCAACGCGGTGCTGAAGTTTTCGAGCAACGATCCAAACGCCGCTTAGCGCCTGGCTTTTCTCCTTACGTTTCTCTCACGTCGAGTAAATGCTCCCGAACAGCAGTGTGCTCTGCAGTAGCTAGTTCGTGTGGTGCTACCCCTACAGATCTGCCGCAGGGGGGTGGTTTTTGTTGGTGCGTGTGAATTACCCGCCACACAATTGCGCGCATGCGCCGGAGGTCATCTGACTCGCGAAGCAGTGCCTCGTCCGGATCCCTTCTGCTGCGTTGTCTGCTCGCGTCAGCGGTAGCGCTGCCGGTGTCTCTTGTGTTGTCCGCACCGCAGGCGCGCGCCACGGCGACCTGTCCCACGGGGTTCTACGCCATAGATAGCCCCGTCACTGCCTGTGAACGGGTCCTTACTGCCACGGGCTACTGGACCGTTCCTGCTGGCGTCACGTCCATCGATTACGTCCTCGTGGGAGCGGGCGGTGGTGGTGGCGGTTCCAGTCCGGGCTACGGCGAAACGATGAGGAGAGGTGGTGGCGGAGGAGCGGCGAACGCTGGAGTCGGTGGTGATTCCCCGACACCTGCAGCGGCCTCGGCCATCACTCCGGGAGACAGCCCCGGCGCTGTCATGAACCAGGAAACGTCCCTCACCGCGTTGGCCTTCCCAGGTGCTTCCTCTCCCACGCGCGGCAAGTCGCTTCCACCTCCACCAGAGAAGGTGCAGGTCGTGCCGCTGATAGGGCGCCTGCGCAGCAGTGTCGCGGTGCACCAACCGTCGGGTGATGGTGCTTCGAACATCCTCGCCACAGTGATTGTCGTTCGAGATGACGAGGGGAAAGTCATCACCCGAATCACCGTGGAAGCGGTTCCCGGAAGATCGCAATCACGAATAACCGTCCCCCTCATTGCACCGGGCTATTTCGTGAACGTCTACAACGTGAATGAAGTGGGAGTTTCGATGGGCGCATTGGCGACAAGTCCACTCGTGCATGCCACGACGATCAGTTCGCGAGGCCGGGATTCGGCTCCCACCCTATTCGGCAAGAGGATTGGTCGCACGATCACCTTCGACGGTGGGTTGTCGACACTGGATCGCGAAGACAAGCGAGTACTGAACGGCATTGCTCGAAGTATCGCGCGATCTACCGACCGCATCTTCATCACTGGATTCGCGAGCAAAGGTGGAGGCAGCGAAGCGGAACTTGCTGCACTTTCCACGGATCGGGCTAGGGCTGTGGCCACCTACCTCGCTGAACGTGGCGTCCGAGTATGGATGCGCTACTGGGGAGCGGGCAGCTTGGAAGGCGTCGGACATCCTCGTGAGCGGCGCGTCGAAATTCATGCGAGCGCTCTCGCTATTCCCAGGAATCTGGTTCCTTAAACGTGTCACGTTGCTGCGAATCTAGGCTCAAAAGGTGTTGCTCGACCTCCGCGTGTTCGAACTAATGCCAAGAACTCACCCGACTTCGAAAGAGTTTGTCAGAACTCGCACTTGATTTGCCCGCGTGCGACGTGAACGTCAGTTCAGCACTTATCGACCTGCAGTCCATTCCTTCGATGACCCCCGGTGGTCTCGCGCAATTACAAACGTTTTCACGTCCAGTGAGTGGAACCACGCAATTTAGGCAATCGATCACCGACACCATGCGCAATGCGGTTCAAGATCTTCAGACACAGGTAGCCGGATGGCAGAGCAACCGAATCAATCAGTTGACGATTCCCTTGGCGATTGTGATTACCTCGATCATCATTTTGATCCGCATGGTTTTCACATTTACCGGGCTCTTCTCCAATATCGCAGCGCGTCGGGCGGCCAAAATCAAGGCGAATCAGTAGCGGGATCGGAAAACTCGGTAGTGAAGGTCTGGCACGAGGAGCACTGCAATGTGCACAATGCCGACATGGGAAGGTGCTGATTAGGTACGATCAAGCATGATTCCTCGCCTGCGTCGTAACGCACTCGTCACCGTGTGTGCATCTCTCGGCTTGCTTGCAGCAGGGCTTCCTGCCGTGAGTGCAAGCGACATTAACTTGGCCACGGGAGGAAACCCTCCGGGCGGGTGGGCTCTTGATCCCGCTGTGTATCAGCAAGTTTTTGGGAATTTCGGCGAGGGCGCACCGCAGGGAACAGTTGTTGCCGACTCGGGCTTTCGTCCCTACCCCCACGGTTTCCCGGTACCAAACTGGGGATCGGCCCAGGATTTTGCCGGTAATGCCTTGATCTTCGGAGGGGCGACGAAGGTCACCTTGGAGCAACTCGAAAAAGGTGAGGCTCCCGGCCCGAAACCGCTGAATGCCCTCGCGCTGCGCCGCACCCTCGGTGATGGAGTCTGCCGCGACGCGAGGTCGATTGACCCTAAGACCGGCAATTGCGATCTCATCTTGGGCGCCGAACTCCTCGCCCAGATGATCGAGACAAACGCGCTGGGCGGGCATTGTTTTGGTATTGCAGCAGCAGCCGCAGCCTTGTACAACGGACAATTGCCGGCCAATCAGGTAGGAGCCTCCGGTGTGGGCATCAATGCCCTCAACCCGATGGGCAATCCGACCACGCAAACGATCACCCGGCTATTTGCCACCCAGTTTCTCGAGCCGAATGTGCAGCTCGAAGCGATTCCGGGCCAGTCGCCGACACAACTCGTTCAGACCCTAATTCAGGCGCTTCCGAGCGGCACCGTTCCTTTCGTTCTCACTATGTATGGGGAAGTCGGTGGACACGCCATCACTCCCTACGCAGTCCTTGACCGAGGCAATGGTGTGTACGACATCGCGGTATACGACAACAACTTTCCACTCCGGGGTCTTGCAGTCACGGTTGACACGAAAACCGACAGCTTTGCCTACACATCCGCAACCAACCCGGGTTCACCCACTTACACCTGGAGCACGGCGAACCAATCCACTATCGCTCTTGTCGAAATCAATGATCTGCTAGTGCAGCAGCCATGCCCCATCTGCAGAGGCCCGAATCAGGGAACGATGCTTGCCTTCAGTTCTCTACCTCCGGCAAATTTTGATGCAATCGATATTGGATTGCTTGACCTTGAGGGTCAGCCGTTGGCTCCAAGTCTTTATCGCGTGTTGAACACTTTAAATCCACCTACCGAGGAGGCACGAAACATTCCCGTGATTTTCGTGAATCCTGGCGTCGATTTCTTCGTCGCGATTGAGGCCGGACAGCTCTCCAGGTCGCAGCCATTTGAGGTGTATGCACTGAGCAATGGTGCCTCTCAGTATCTTCTTCTTGATGCTCTCACCGCGAATAGCACCTCCCTTTTTGGAGTTGATGGACAGAGTGCGATCTTCCAGTCCAACGCGGCGTCAAGCCCTCGTATGCAGCAGTTGTACGACGGACGCACCACGAGCTACGACGTCAACGGCCACCCTCTTGCGCTTCCCAAAGAGGTCTTCGTAAATCAGGACTGGAATCGGGCCAAGAAGCAGGTGCGTTACAGCAGCACGTCGACTCGGACTCTCGACTGGAACGTGCAGGTCACCGGTGTTCGCGCTGAGGGTAATGCGGGCTGGGTCGGACTAGGTGTTTCGGTTCCTGCGGGCGGTGAAATCTTGGTGGATTACTCAGCTGCAACTGCAACCAAAGCTCCACTGGCCTGGGTCATAGATAAGGACGAGAAGCGAACACCCGTGACAATGCAACTGATTACACCTGAACTCATCAAGCAGTACGGCGATGATCTCTACGTGGTGAAGGGTCCCGAGTAACAGACGGGAGGTGACGCGTCGAGGCTGGTCACATCCCTCGACGGTGCATGAGTTCAGTCACTTAGCTGTGGATCATCCATGCGCTGAGCGCTGAGTTGTAGATCAGTGTTCGCGTACACACCGGGCCGCCCTGCCCAGAATTTGCCCACTGAGCCCATGACTGTCCCCAGCGACCACTTCCCACCCCCGCCCAATCGAACGGCCCGTCAACCACCGCTGAACATGTTCCCGCAGCGGGAAGGGGCACCTGCTGCAAAATCGGTGCTGGGCCCAATGGGTCGAAAGCCACTGTCTGAGCGTTGATGAGTAGGCGCGTCAGTGTCGAAAAATTTGGTACCCCTAGACCCGTCGTGAGGTCGTATCCCACTGTTGATGTAAATCCACTCAACACATTCGCGGTTTGGTTGAGTGAGCCGTCAAGAAAGCCGATCCCCTGCAGAAATCCCGTTGTTGTCACCGCTGTGGGGCCGGTCCACAGATCATTCGACCACAGATTGTTCGTCCCTAATGTCACATCGTTCAATGATGATGTGAAAGCCGGGTTGTAGAGCACGTTGTGAATATCCAGTGGGCCACCGCCATTATGAATTGGGGTGAGGCCTCGGGCCGTGAGTGCGGCATTGACGTGTGCGAATCCGACGGCTAAGAGCGGTGCAGCTGCACTCGTGCCCATTGCGTACGTTACTTGGCTGCCGTCGTTACTTGGCACCAGCCAGGTTGGCCATCCGGCCAGGCCGGAGATGTCGGGGGAGAGCCGCCCAGTTGAACCAGGCAAGCTGCCCGCCACATTGCTCTGGAAATCTGGACGAGTGACGAACTGACTTTCACCGCCGGTTGTCCCGATCCCGGGCCACGTAACACTTGTAGGTGTTGTCTGCCAGAGGCAATCGCTCCCAAGGTTCCAATTTCGCCATGCAACGGGAATGAGCGGTACGCCGGGAACATATGAACTTGCCGGGGTGATGGCTGCCCCATTCCATCCCGTCGGCGCCCACATCGTTCCGCCCACGGACAATACGTTGGCACTCGTTGACGGCCACTGCGGTGCCATTTCATTTTGTAGGCCACGGGTAAGCGGTTGGCAACCACCAGAGCCTTCATCCCCGCTGGAGATCACCGTGATGACCCCTGCCGAGGCTAATCCAGCGAGAATCTGTTCGGTTTGAGCGATATACAGATCCTGTTCAGTTGTTGTTGTCAGACCCTCTAAAAATAACATTTGCCGTAATGACTTTTCAAAAATCGCATAACTCATGCTGATGATGCAGCCACCCGTTGGCGTTTCGAGTTGGGATCGCTGCCACGTGCTAGGAGTTATGCCACTAAGTCCACAAGCCTGTGCGGCGTTGAGGAGCGCCGTGTAAAAATCTAAACCGTCATTCACGGTTGCAGTTTTGAGCGTGGTGTTGGCCGGCAATATTCCTGCAACAACGGTCAGATCAAGAGTTGCTTCCGAGCCAACCGCTGGAAGTGGGTCACCAGGATTCAGCACATCTGTCCACGCGGGCGCTGGCAATCCGCAGTCGGACAAAAATGTCCGCACCACGCTTTGATTCACGGACTGTCCCATTTCGACAACTACGAGTGTTTGGGGAGCCGGTGTGCCCATTACCTCAACCGGCATACCCACGACTCCAGCAATCATGTCGGGGGTCAAACCAAGAATTGGGCCGCCAGCGCCAAATTGAATATTGCTACAGACCGCA
>JBIISH010000165.1:0-4573 GCA_044341115.1 Candidatus Nanopelagicales bacterium | reverse complement strand
GCCGCGGTGGTCGTCTTGAACACGATGGTTGCTACCTGTGCTGCTGCGATTGCGTGGCTAGTCGTTGAGAAGATTCGTGACGGACATGCCACCTCTCTTGGTGCAGCATCGGGCATCGTTGCCGGCCTGGTAGCCATTACTCCGGCATGTTCTGCGGTGTCGCCGATCGGGGCAATCGTTGTTGGCGTTGTGGCAGGAGCACTGTGTGCGCTCGCAGTGAGCCTGAAGTACAAGTTCAAGTACGACGATTCCCTCGACGTGGTGGGTATCCACCTTGTTGGCGGTCTCATCGGCACACTCCTGATCGGAATTCTCGCCACTGATGTGGCTCCGGCTGGAGTGAATGGGCTTCTGTACGGCGGCGGTACTGAGCAGTTGGGCAAGCAAGCTATCGGCGCATTTGCCGTCCTCGGTTATTCGCTGATCGTCACCGCCATAATTGCGTTCATCATTAAGGCAGTCATGGGATTCCGTACCGACGAAGAGTCAGAGGCTGAGGGCGTCGACGTCACGGAGCACGCGGAATCCGCATACGAGTTGGGTGATTCAGGCGGCGGCGGAGTGTTCGCTGGAGTCGGACACGCTGCACGGTCCAAGTCAGAGGAGATGTGATGAAGCTGATAACCGCAATCATCAAGCCGTTCAAGCTCGATGACATCAAAGAAGCGCTGGAAGGTATCGGCGTGAAAGGAATGACCGTCTCTGAGGCCTCAGGGTTTGGTCGACAAGGTGGCCACACAGAGGTCTACCGCGGTGCCGAGTACACAGTGACTCTGGTTCCGAAGGTGCGCATCGAGGTGCTCATCGAAGACGAACGAGCCGAGGAAGTCATCGGCGCAATTGTCGAAGCCGCACAGACCGGAAAAATTGGCGACGGCAAAGTATGGGCCGTCCCCGTTGAGACGGTGGTGCGGGTGCGTACGGGCGAACGTGGTGCGGAAGCTCTGTAGGTAAAAGCACTCACGTGAAAACGGATATCACTTCAGCTCGCGAGCAGGTGGCTCGGCGCTTGGACCTTTCAGGGTCCGGGCGCCGAGCTCTGCTTTCAGCAACATTCGATGAGTGGCTTACTGAACTTTTCGATGATGCAGTGGCACGTACTGGCTCCCATCGGTCCGATTTTTGCCTCGTCGCTGTTGGTGGTTATGGACGCTCAGAAATGACGAGTGCGAGCGATCTTGATGTGTTGTTATTGCACACGACCACCGCTTCAACTGGCCAAGCATTTGCCGAGGCGCTGTGGTACCCAATTTGGGATTCAGGAATCGCACTTGACCACAGTGTGCGGACAGTCGCAGAAGCCAGGCGCTTAGCCCATGAAGACGTCAAAGTTGTTCTAGGTTTGCTTGATTCACGAGCCATCGCGGGAAATGTCGAGTTAGTGGCGACGTTGCGTTCAGGTGTTCTGTCTGACTGGCGCTCGCACGCCGCAACTCGTCTTGACACTTTGCACGCCATGGTTCGGGAAAGGCGGGCTCGGTCGGGGGATCTCTCGCAATTGCTTGAGCCTGACCTCAAATCCTCATTCGGTGGGCTGCGCGATGCGGTGGTTCTGCGGGCAGTCGCGGCTTCTTGGGTGGTGGATGTGCCCCACACCGGCTGGGAGGAATCTGCGCAATTCTTGCTCGATGTTCGAGATGCGTTGCATCAAGTCTCGAATCGAGACCGTCTCTTGATGCAAGAGCAGGACGGCATAGCCGAAAGCCTTGGGCTGCGCGATGCAGATGACCTGCTGCGTCAGGTCTACTTGGCTGCGCGCGATATCTCCTATGCGAGTGATGTCACGTGGTACCGGGTGGAGCGTGCGACACGGAAAACCTCTCGCCTACGTATCAGATCGCTCGCATCTACATCGCGGGATCGGATCCCACTTGCTGAGGGAGTAGTCGTTCAAGACGGCGAAGTCGTGCTTGCTCGAGACGCTAAACCGGGTCCTGATCCTGGTCTCACCTTGCGTCTGTGTGCAGCAGCGGCCCAAGCCGGACTCCCGGTGGCACCTCATGCGTTGGAAAGGCTCGCTGTTGAGTCCGGGCCGCTACCTGCTGTGTGGCCACGCGAGGTTCGGGAGTCGTGGATTTCCTTGCTGGGCGCCGGATCAAGTGCCGTAGTGATTCTTGAAGCCATGGACCACGTCGGAATCCTTGGCAGGTTGATACCGGGCTGGGATCATGTTCGTTCTGCCCCGCAACGCAACGCTATTCATCAGTACACCGTTGATCGGCATCTGATCGAAACTGCAGCAGCTTCCTGTGAACAGACCCGGGTGGTGGCGCGGCCAGACCTTTTGCTCGTTGCGGCTTTTCTGCATGACATCGGCAAAGGGCGTGGTGGTGATCACAGCGAGGTAGGTGCCGAGATGGCTGCCGAACTCGTTCCGATGATGGGATTTTCCGCTGCGGATACCGCGGTTGTCGTGACACTCGTTCGTGCTCACCTTCTGCTCGCAGACGTTGCAACGCGGCGTGATCTTGAGGATCCGGCGACCATCAGGCTCGTCACCTCAGTCATCGATGACCATGATGTTCTCGATCTGCTTCATGCGCTGACCCGAGCGGATTCGCAGGCCACGGGACCGGCTGTTCAAAGTCAATGGCGCGAAAGCCTCATTGGCGATCTGGTGTCTCGTTGCCATCAGTCGCTCATCGGGCCGACAAACCCTGCAGAGACGCAGCGCAGCGCACGTCAGGAGCGCGCACTTGAGGCATCAGGCATCGTGGTCTCGAGTGAGCCCTACGAAGATGGTCTGGTCATAACCGTCGGTGCTCCTGACCGGATTGGTTTGTTAGCGCATGTAGCCGGTGTTCTCTCCATCCACCGCCTACAGATTCGGGGTGCTCGGGTGAGCACGGTGGGGGCGCGGGCCGCTCAAGAGTGGTTTGTTCGTCCAGTTTTCGGCTCAGCCCCAGAACCCACAGTCATCGCAGGCGACATCAGCCGAGCGATAGATGGATCCCTCGATGTCGCTTCCCGACTTGACGCTAGGGAATTGCCGCCCCAGCGAGGGAACGTGCCCCTCCCTGTGGTGCTGCTGCACACTGACGCCGACCATCACTCCATTGTCGAGGTGCGTGCACATGACGAACCGGGATTGCTGCACAAGGTCGCCTCGGCGATCAGCGCTGCTGATGCCACCGTGACCGGGGCAAAAGTCGACACCTTGGGTTCAGAGGTCATTGACTCTTTTTTCCTCACAGACCGGTCCGGCGCAGCGCTTTCCCCAGCCCACGCCAGTGCGGTTCGCGCCACGATAGAGGCAGCGCTCTGAGCCTGATCTGACGCACGGTCAGGTCGCAGATACGCTGGCCGCGTCCAGCCTGTGGGTTTTCTCGTGAAAGGTATGCCGTGTTCGCCTCATTGTCTGATCGCCTCGCAGTCACCTTCAAAGGGCTCCGCGGCAAGGGGCGACTTTCCGAGGCCGACATCGACCTCACCGTTCGTGAAATCCGCACTGCCCTGCTCGAGGCAGATGTCGCTCTTCCGGTGGTCCGCGAATTCACGGCCACTGTTAAAGAGCGATCTATGGGCTCAGAGGTGTCCGGGGCACTCAACCCAGCTCAGCAGGTCGTCAAGATTGTTCATGAAGAACTAGTAGCAGTGCTCGGTGGAAATACCCGTCCGCTCACGCTGGCAAAGACCGGGCCCACAGTCATCGTTCTGGCAGGTCTCCAAGGTGCGGGCAAGACCACCTTGGCCGGCAAACTCGCCGTGCACCTCAAGGGCCAAGGCCACACCCCACTTTTGGTGGCCGCTGATCTACAACGTCCTAATGCCGTAGACCAGCTAAAAGTTGTTGGTGAGCGAGCCGGGGTGTCGGTTTTTGCTCCAGAGCCCGGTAACGGGGTCGGAGATCCAGTCCAGGTGGCCACCGCTGGCAAAGCCCAAGCGATCGAAAAAGTTCACGACGTTGTTATCGTCGATACCGCGGGCCGATTAGCGATCGATGAAGACCTGATGGGCCAGTTGAGTCGGGTTATCGACGCGGTGGCACCGGATAACACCTTGCTCGTCGTCGACGCAATGATCGGCCAGGACGCTGTCAACACCGCCAAGGTGTTTGCAGACTCGGTGGGTTTTGATGGAGTTGTTCTCACCAAGCTCGATGGCGATGCCCGCGGCGGCGCGGCTTTGTCCATTGTGAGTGTCACGGGTCGCCCGGTCATGTATGCGTCAATCGGTGAAAAACTTGATGAGTTCGAGGTGTTTCATCCCGATCGCATGGCCAACCGCATCTTGGACATGGGCGATGTTCTCACGCTGATCGAGCAGGCGGAAAAAGCTTTTGATTCCGAGCAAGCGGAGCGCATGGCCCGAAAGGTCAGCCAAGGCGAAGATTTCACGCTCGAGGATTTCCTTGAGCAAATGCAATCGATCAAAAAAATGGGCTCGTTGGGCAAAATTTTGGGCATGCTCCCAGGCATGGGCGACATGAAGGCCCAGTTGGATCAGGTTGACGATCGCGAATTGGATCGAGTCGCGGCGATCATCTTGTCCATGACTCCGAAGGAACGTGCAGAGCCAAAAATCCTTAATGGTTCCCGGCGAGCTCGAATCGCTAAAGGCTCAGGAACGCAGG
>JBIISH010000164.1:0-4581 GCA_044341115.1 Candidatus Nanopelagicales bacterium | reverse complement strand
GCCGAGCGTGATGAGTGCCAGGAATGATGACTGGCTTCCCAGCAATACCGAGATCGCGATGATTGGCCCTAGCTCGCCCCACGCCCCAGCTCCCATGAAGTAGGTGCCGAATTTTGTGGAGAGCAGCCCGCTATCGCGCATGATCGGCAGCAGGGTGCCCAATGCCGTTGATACGAGTGCGATTGCCACGGCGAGTCCGTCGTCGAACAGTCCCATTGCATCCAGGGTGAGGGAGATGACGAGTGCGAGGCACAGCGAGACCAGCCAGCCGATTGCGGCCAGCTTTCCGCTGCGGCCTTGGACCGCGTGGCGCTCCAACTCCATGCCAGCCAGGAAAAACAGCATGCCGAGGCCAACTTCGGCGAGCAGGTCGATGGAGTCATTGACCTGGATCCAGCCAAGAACTTCTGGACCAAAAATCACCCCGCCGGCCAGCAGCAGCACTACTTCAGCAATCTGGATCCGGATGAATCCCAGAATGACCGGCACGGCAGCTGCGATCGCAACGATGACAAGCAGTGAGAACAGGTCCTGATCGATGCTCACAATTCGATTCCGTCCTGTGTGGTGGTGGTGGGCTGCTGGCGAGTGCGCAGCCTTGACCAATCATCTCGAACGGTACCCGTTGCGCCCACGCGCTTACAGACTTCGCTCTACAGTGAAGCCGTGAGTGATGCCCCTCGAGCCCGCCTTGCCGACATCGCAGAGGCTGCTGGGGTTAGCGAGGCCACCGTCTCCCGGGTGCTGAACGATCGTCCGGGTGCATCTCCTTCGTCGCGCCAGGCGGTGCTCACCGCGCTCGATGTACTTGGCTACGAGCGTCCAGTGCGTCTGCGCAGTCAAACTGGTCTGGTTGGACTGATCGTTCCCGAACTCGAGAATCCGATCTTCCCAGCCTTTGCCCAGGTGATGGAACCGCTGCTGGCCCAGAACGGGTTCACTCCGGTGCTGTGCACGCAGAGTGCAAGTGGAGTCAGCGAGGCGGAGTATGTGGAACTGCTCCTAGATCGTGGAGTCGCGGGCATCATCTTCATCTCCGGAATGCACGCCGACGCCACCTCGGATCACGCTGCCTATCGCGCGCTGATCGACAGAGGCCTACCCGTGGTGTTCGTCAACGGTTTCGCGGCAGGGGTCGACGCCCCCTTCATTAGTGACGACGACATCGCGGCGATGGATCTGGCGGTGTCACACCTCGCATCGATGGGACATCGTCGCATTGGTCTGGCTGTCGGACCCGAGCGCTTCGTTCCCGTGGTGCGCAAGCGCAGGGGCTTCATCGCAGCGATGCAACAGCACATCGGCGGTCCGTCGGAAGAGATCGAGGTGCGGATCGCCCACTCACTGTTCACCGTGGAGGGAGGACAGGCAGCTGCGCATCATTTGTTGGCCACAGGTGTCACCGCGATCGTTTGCGGCTCGGACTTGATGGCGCTCGGCGCGATCCGCACTATCCGACAGCGGGGGCTTCGGGTGCCTGAGGACATCTCGGTGGTGGGCTACGACGACTCCCCGCTGGTGGCCTTCACGGATCCGCCGCTCACCACAGTCCGGCAGTCGGTGGTCGCCATGGGCACGACAGCGGTGCAGTCGCTACTTGACGAAATCAACTCCCGGTCGGCTCCACGCGATGAGTTCCTCTTCCGGCCCGAACTCGTGGTGCGGGGCTCGAGCGCCGCGGTGGCAGAATCAGCGTCATGACATCTGCTGCAGCGTCCCGGCCAGTCATCGGCCTTACCTGCTACTTGGAGCCCGCTCAGTGGGGTGCCTGGAGTGTCCCGGCAGCGTTGATTCCGCACTGGTACCTCGATCTATTCGAGCGCGCAGGTGCCGATGTGGTGCTGCTGCCACCCGGCTCACGTGCCGAAGTTGTTGACCGGCTTGATGGCCTGGCGATCGCCGGCGGCGCAGACGTTGATGCGCGTCTATACGGTGCAGAGCCCGACGTCACCGCCGATGCGCCGCGCGAATCGCGCGACGCCAGCGAGCTCGCGCTCTACAAACGTGCACGCGAACGCGACATCCCGGTTCTTGGCATTTGCCGCGGCCTTCAGATCATGGCGGTGGCGCACGGTGGCTCCCTCCATCAAAACCTGCCCGATGTCTCCGATTTCGTGCATCGCGTACGCCCCGGTGAGTTCGTTGATCATGACGCGATCTTCGAGCCCGGCTCGCTCATCGCCCGCACACTCGGCGTCACCAGTGCCACCGTGAACAGCTCGCATCACCAGGCCGTGGCCGATACGGGGGATCTGACCATTACCGGTCGTGCCCCCGACGGCACGGTCGAGGTGTGTGAGGACCCGTCGGCCAGGTTCGTGGTGGGCGTCCAGTGGCACCCCGAACACCCGGACCGAAGGGTGACCGACGCCCCATTGCTGCAGGCTTTTGTTGCGGCAAGTCGGGCAGTGTGAGAGAGTTCGCGGGAGCAAGGGGAGTATCCCCACGCCGGTAGCCCGTCAATACGTCCCTCCCATGGGGGTCCGGGCACTGGGTCGGCCTTAGGCCGATGGCGAGAGAACTTGTGGAGAGCAGTTTCGGCTGCCCTGCACAAGGAGTGTCATGGACGTATCCCTCTGGATCTGGTTTCTTCTTCTCGGCGGCATCATCGCCATGCTTCTCGTCGATCTGTTCTTGCATCGCGATGCCCATGTGATCGGTGTTCGTGAAGCCGCCTGGTGGTCGGCGCTGTGGGTCTCGATCGGACTGGCAGTGGGCGGAGTCATCTGGTGGTTCTACGGTTCCGAGTTCGGCATGCAGTACTTCGCCGGTTACGTCATCGAGAAGTCGCTCGCCATTGACAACGTATTCGTTTGGGCGGTGATCTTCAGTTACTTCGCCGTTCTTGTAGCAACACGTGAGCCAACCGAATCTGATGAAGGCGATCGAAAAGAGGAAATCAATGCCTAAGCCCGATTGGTTCCTTCGCTCCACCACCTACTGGAGCGCAATGCCAAAGCCGATCCGACAGGTGCTCGCAGCATCGGTGGGAATGACGGTTCTATTGATCGGCGTCGCGATGCTAGTTCTACCCGGGCCCGGCATCGTCGTCATTCTTGTTGGTCTTGCGATTCTGGCGACTGAGTTCGCGTGGGCTCAGCGCCGGCTGCATCAGGTCAAGCATCACGGAAGCAAGGTCACCCAAGTCTTCACCCGAAGAGGCAAATCAAGTTCTACTCAGGAAGGAACCACCTCTCATGAATGAAGAACTAATCGCAGTGCGCGCCCTGCGAGATCAGGACCGGATCGATGCCCGTCTACCTGCAGAAATCACACCGGATGGTCGGTTCCTACTCGAAGCGCATGTCGCAGATCTTCGAGATCGACGTCTCCCTGAACTTGGGGCGCTGCTCCAAGAGCCTGAGCGTGACGAGCGCACGGTGGTGGAGTTTGAATCGATGTTGCTGGAGATCGCAGAATGGGAGGGCTTCCTCGCTGAGGCAGTCAATGCGCAACCGGACATCGAGGAGTTCGACGGCAGCATCGCCCTCGGCACCCGGGCTCTCGTAACCCTGGCTGATGGATCAGAGGAGTGGGTTCGTCCTGTGCACCCGCGCGAAGCATTTCTTGACGACGAAAGAATTTCTGTTACATCTCCGGTCGGTTCAGCACTCATCGGGGCCAAGCCCGGCGATGTGGTCTCGGTGAACGCACCTACCGGTCTGTGGAAATGTTCCGTACGTTCTACTGAACTCGTGACGGTGAAGGAAACGACGTGAAATCACGCACGAAGTTGCTGCAGGCAGTTTCAGAAGCGCTGGGTGCCGGTCTGTTCTGATCCCTCCTTACCTGGGGCGGCTAGTCTTCTCTCGCAGTTAGAGACCGCCTTGCAAGATCTTGAAGGCGCTCAAGACACCGCAGCGGCTGCTGCATCGACTGCGGCGATTCAAACTGCGTGTTCTCTCGTTGGTGGGTAGGAAAGGGTAGGGATGAACTCGGATGTGATCACCGGGAGTCTGCTGTCCGTCCCGGTGCTTGCATTCATTTTGGGCGTCACTGCTGCTCGCCTTAAAGCTGACCTGCGTTTACCTGATGCGGTCTACCAGGCCACCGCGATGTACCTGCTCCTTGCTATCGGGCTCAAGGGCGGTGTGGCTCTGCGCGACGCGGATCCTGCCGAAGTGGCGTCACCGATCGTGCTCTCCATCGTGCTCGGATTACTGATCCCCGTCGCTGCATTCTTCATTTTGCGTGTGATGACTCGGTTGAACTCGGTCGACCGAGGTGCGATGGCAGCGCACTACGGATCCACATCGCTGGTCACGTTCACCGCAGCCTTGGTCTTCCTCGACACATTGGGTGTGCCTTACGAAGGCTTTGTTGTAACTCTCTTGGCCATCATCGAAGTCCCCGGCATCCTCGTGGGTCTACTCCTTGCCGGAAAGGCGGCGAGTGGAGCAAAAACTTCAGAGGTGTTGCGCGAGGTAGTGACCGGGCGCTCGGTATTGCTGCTCGCTGGTGGTGTGGTGATCGGAGTGCTATCCGGCCCGATCGGATTCGAGCGGGTTGAGCCGTTCTTCGGCTCGCTATTCACAGGGGTGCTCACGCTCTTCCTGCTCGAGATGGGCGTACTCACGGGCC
>JBIISH010000163.1:0-4589 GCA_044341115.1 Candidatus Nanopelagicales bacterium | reverse complement strand
ACCGCTTCGGTCAGGGCAGCAGCGCTCTGGTTCGCTCCGGCCTCTGACCCGCAAAGAATTGGGCGCTGTGTACTTTTCAGTGGGTATGTGACGAGAGGAAGATTCATGACTGTGCGAGCAATTCGTGGGGCGACGTGTCTCCAGGCCGACGATGCCACGGAGATGTTTGAGGCGGTGGCTGAGCTCATGGGGCACATGCTCGAGCGAAACTCCATCGATGCCGAAGATGTCATCAGTCTGTTCTTGACGTCAACCCCTGATCTTGTCTGTGCTTTTCCAGCAGCCGGTGTACGCGCCTTTGGACTCTCCGACGCCCCGCTCCTGTGCGCTCAGGAAATCGACGTTGCAGGGGCACTGCCTCGCGTGGTGCGCATCATGGCGCACGTGAGTTCCGACGTGCCCAAATCAGACATCAACCATGTGTACCTGCGCGGGGCAGAGGTGTTGCGCGCGGACCTAATCCCGTGAGCACCGCACGCGTCTCGACCGAGGGATTCGGTCCAGTAGTAGTTATCGGTGCAGGGCTGATCGGCGGTTCGATTGGCTTGGCGCTGCGGCGGAAGGGAATTGATGTCCTCTTAGAAGATGTCGATTCGCGATCGCTGGCCACTGCCGTGTCGATGGGGGTTGGCATTGACGCTGACACATTGGTGCAATCGGGAGCGATCCCGACACTCGTGGTAGTGGCAGTGCCACCCAGTAGCGCTGGCGCTGTGTTGGCCGAGGCAGCACGGAGATTCCCTGCAGCGACCATCACCGACGTGAGTTCTGTTAAGGCGCCAGTGCTTGAACAAGCGCGGCTGGCAGGTGCCGACATGGAACGCATCGTGGGCGGCCACCCGATGGCGGGGCGTGAAACTGCTGGAGCTGCTTCATCGCGTGCAGACTTATTCGATGACCGCATGTGGATCATCACGGCACCCGATGGTGCGCAGAGTGATCGTGTTGACAAGGTGCGTGAGTTGGCAAAGTTGTGCGGTGCCATTCCGATAGAGATGGCAGCGGAGGATCACGATGCCGCCGTGGCTCTCATCTCGCATGTCCCGCAAATTCTTTCTAGCGCCTTGGCCGGTCAATTGGCTTCAGCTCCAGAGGGTCACGTCGTCATTGCCGGACAAGGCCTTCGAGACATGACCCGAATCGCAGGCTCAGATAGCGAACTGTGGGCAGATATTTTGAGCGCCAACAGCGTAAATGTTCAAGCGGTATTGCGTGGTCTCATCAGTTCGCTTGAGTCGCTGCAGGATGATTTAGCGCGCGCAGCATCCATCGAGTCGGTTCGGGAGTTCCTGAACCGCGGCGGTGAAGGCAAATTGCGTATCCCCGGAAAACATGGAATCGGCAACCTTGATTTCGCAGAAGTCATGGTGATGATCGCCGATGAGCCGGGCGAACTCGCAAGGCTTTTTGGAGCGGTGGGGGAGGTTGATGTGAACCTCGAAGATGTCCGGATCGAGCATGTGCTCGGAAAACCTTCAGGTTTGGTAGGTCTTTTCGTGAATCCCGCCTCGGAACCGGCCCTCATTGAGGGTCTGTTGGCGAGAGGGTTCGATGTTCGATGAGTGCTTTCGCGGTTGCCGTTGACGGTCCGGCAGGTTCAGGTAAGTCGAGTGTGTGCCGCGGGGTCGCCTCGGAATTAGGGATGAAATATCTCGATACCGGAGCGATGTATCGGGCGATTACTTGGGCGATGCTTGATGCAGATATCGATGTTGAGGATGCTGAATCCATTGCGGCGGCTGCGCAGAGTGTGCAACTCACCAGCGGAACTGATCCACACAAGCCAACGATTAGCGTGAACGGTCAAGACGTTTCTGAGTCAATCCGATCCGCTGATGTGACTGGGGCGGTAAGTGCAGTAAGTGCAGTTCCTGCGGTTCGTCAGCTCCTTGTGGAATTACAGCGCGATGAAGTGGCACACGCCGGCGCTTCAGGAATCGTGGTTGAAGGAAGAGACATCGGGACAGTTGTGCTACCTGATTCCCCTGTGAAGATTTTCCTTACGGCTGATCCGGCTGTTCGGGCACTCCGTCGGGCTAAAGAAGATTCCGAGCGAACCAACGTGCACGTGTCGGTCGCAGACACCGAGGCAGCTCTCATTGCACGTGATGAGAAGGATTCAACTCGTACATCCTCACCGCTGGCTCAGGCTCACGACGCCATCGTCGTCGACACCACGGCATTGAACCTGCAGCAGGTGATTGCGGAAGTGGTCTCGAAAATTAAGGCAGCCCGCGGAGCCTGATGAGCAGGGCAGCGCATATCCGAAATCTTTTCGGACCACTGGTCCGGCGGATGTATCGGATTCATGTCCATGGCAGTTCGAGCGTCCCCTTGACCGGACCAGTGCTGCTGCTGTGCCCTCAAGAAGGAATTCTGGCGGTGCCGGCCTTTATCAGCGTTACTCCTCGACCGGTCCACATCATCGCCAATGAGAGTCTGGCTCGCGTTATTGGATCGAGTGGTGTTGAGGCTATTGGCGGGATCCCCATTTCAGGGTCCGCAGCGATCGAGACCCAGAATCGGGCCGCAACCGCTTTGAAATCCGGCGCCGCCGTTGGCATCTTTGGCGGTAATCCATCGCCGGGGTGGCTTGTGGCGAAAGAGGCGCCTGTCGTCGTCCCTGTCATAGTCGTGGGTGATCGAGGGCGGGTCCTCACCGATCCGCCGCGCCTGGGATCTCAGGTGGATGTCTTCTTCGGGCCGGCGTCGATCCCGTCTGGGATGGGGGAGAATGGTCGACGAGCTGTTGCCCCAAATAGGTCAGAGGCTCGTTTTAGGGCAGAGTGGTGTCGGCAGATAGTCATGGACGCACAGGAACGGGCGATCCAACGAACCGGAGGATCGCAGTGAGTCAGACATGGGAGCCCTCTGAGGGCGAGTCCATTACGCAGGGAATTAACGACGGGCTTGACGATATTTCCGAAGCCGACGTGGTCATTTATGAGGACGATCTCGATGACGACGCTGTCGACGACGCCAGTGAAGCAGCGCTCGAGCGCGCCATGCAGGCGGCTCGGGCAGAGTTTGGTGATTTCGATGGCGACCTTGCTGACCTCGTAACCGCTCACAACCAAGCAGGCCTTCCGGTGCTTGCGGTGGTCGGCCGGCCCAACGTTGGTAAATCAACATTGGTGAACCGCATTATTGGTCGCCGCGAAGCTGTGGTCGAAGACATTCCTGGCGTCACCCGCGACCGGGTGACCTACCAGGCTGAGTGGAACGGCAAAACGTTCCTGTTGATCGATACAGGCGGCTGGGATCGAAAGACTCGGGGCCTCGCGGCGCAAATCGCAGCCCAAGCCGAGCGGGCGATCGCTGAGGCCGATGCAGTGATGTTCGTTGTTGATGCCATGGTGGGCGCAACTGCCACCGATGAGGCTGTTGTCGAGGTGCTGCGGCGATCTGGAAAGCCTGTGTTGCTCGTTGCGAACAAGGCCGACGATCACAACGCCGAACTTGAGGCCACCAGCTTGTGGTCTCTAGGTTTGGGCGAGCCGCATCCAGTCTCTGCATTGCAGGGTCGTGGATCCGGAGACCTATTAGATGCAGCAGTTGCGCTTTTGCCTGAAGAGGGCAGCGGCAGAACCCGCGAGGGTGGTCCACGTCGCGTTGCGCTCTTGGGCAAGCCCAACGTGGGGAAGAGCTCTCTTCTCAACGCCCTTGCGAAAAGTCAGCGGGTAGTGGTCGATTCAGTGGCCGGAACCACGGTAGATCCGGTCGATGAATTGATCGAGATCAAGGGCGAGCCTTGGTGGTTTGTCGACACTGCGGGTATTCGTCGTCGGGTGAAAGAAGCTTCGGGTCATGAGTACTACGCAACTCTGCGAACTCAAGCGGCTTTGGATCGCGCTGAAGTAGCCCTGGTCCTTATTGATGCATCCGAACCCATGACCGAGCAGGATGTTCGGATCATTTCCATGGTGATCGAGGCAGGCCGCGCCCTTGTTATCGCTTATAACAAGTGGGATCTCACCGATGAAGAACGACGACGCTATCTCGAGCGAGAGATCGATCGAGATCTGGTGCAGGTTCCTTGGGCGCCACGGGTGAACGTGTCTGCAATGACCGGACGGCATATGGAGCGCCTTGCTCCGGCACTCGAACTAGCGTTGGCCTCCTGGGAGACCCGCATTCCCACTTCGCGCCTGAACCAATTCTTTGCCCAGATTGTGCAGGGAAATCCGCATCCACTTCGTGGCGGAAAGCAGCCACGAATCCTGTTCGGCACCCAGGTCTCCGTCGGGCCGCCGACCTTTGCCCTTTTCACAACCGGATTCCTTGAGGCCGGCTACCGCCGCTTCATTGAGCGGCGCCTTCGTGAAGAGTTTGGGTTTGATGGAACGCCCATCCGGATCGTGATGCGCGTGCGCGAGAAGCGTGGAAGACGCTGATCGACGCGTCACCAGATCGTCCTCGGGCCGTGAGATAAGGTTCTGGGGCTCGGACAGCGATGAGTTGTCCGTTCGGGCTGTAGCGCAGCTTGGTAGCGCACTTGACTGGGGGTCAAGGGGTCGCAGGTTCAAATCCTGTCAGCCCGACTGAAGTTCCCTTGCAACCTCTCGCCAGGTTGTGGGGGAACTTCTTCA
>JBIISH010000162.1:0-4595 GCA_044341115.1 Candidatus Nanopelagicales bacterium | reverse complement strand
GCCGGGCTCGATCCACTCGATGCAGGGAGCATCACCTGCGATGGCGAAGTATGGAACGAGGAGCAGCGGATCGTGGTGCCGGCCCGCCGCCGCGAGATCGGCTACCTGTTCCAAGATCACGCCCTGTTCCCGCACCTGGATGTGCGGGCCAACGTTGCGTATGGCCTCACCCGGCAGCAACGCGAGGACAAGGAGTCCCGGATCAGCAGGGCCCTGACCGCCGCCGGTGCAGCTCATCTGATCGACCGTCATGTGCGCGATCTCTCAGGTGGTGAAGCACAGCGCGTGGCACTCGCCCGCTCCATCGCCCCCGGCCCACGCCTGCTACTACTCGACGAGCCGTTCTCCTCCCTCGACTCCCCCACCCGCACCCGCCTGCGCACTGATGTGCGCGGGATGCTCCTTGACACCGGCACCCCAGCAATAGTCGTGACCCACGATCGCGCTGAGGCGCTCGCGCTCGCGGACCGAATCTGCGTGATCGTCGATGGACGGATCCGTCAGGTTGGCACCCCGCAACAGGTTTTTGATAGGCCAAGTGATCCGAGCGTGGCCGCCGTTGTCGGTGTCGAAACTGCCGTGCTCGGTGAGGTGACCGGAGTGCGCGATGGGGTGACCGACGTCATGGTGCGCGGAGAGCGCGGAGTGCACTTGGTCGCTGCACGCGAAGGCGTTGCGGATAACTCACCGCCACACACCATCGGCTCAGAGGTACTCGTCTGCATCCGCGCCGAAGATGTCTCCCTCAGCGTGGGTGGCGAGGACGCCATCTCCAGCCAGCGCAATCGACTCAGCTCCCGCGTCACCAACATCGCCCACGATGGTCCGCTGGTGCGCGTGGATCTCGACGCCGGCTTCGGGATCTCCTCTTACATCACTCGGCCCGCTCTCGAGGATCTAGAACTGGCGCTGGGGAGCATTGTCACCGCATCCTTCAAGGGTCAGTCGGTGCACCTCATAGACAGATCAACGCAGCACCACGCCTGAGAACTACAGTTCACTGGTGGCCGCTGAACTCGAAGATCTCGTGCACGAGTCCTGGCTGCCCGCACTTGAGCAGCAGCGCGAGAACCTCGCCCGTATCGGTGAGTTCTTGCGCGCGGAATCTGCTGCAGGTCGCACCTGGTCTCCATCTGGTGCGCATATTCTGCGAGCCTTCACCCAACCGCTCGATCAAGTTCGAGTGCTTATCGTTGGTCAAGATCCTTACCCGACTCCAGGGCACGCGGTCGGATTGTCCTTCTCAGTTGCCCCCGACGTCACACCGATCCCACGGAGCCTGACAAATGTTTTCAAAGAACTCACCTCCGACGTCGGTTGCCCCAAGCCCAGCAATGGTGATTTAACTGCCTGGGCCGAGCAAGGAGTCCTGCTGTTGAACAGGGTGCTCACCGTCGCCCACGGTGACTCTGGAAGCCACCGAGGCAAGGGCTGGGAGGAGTTCACGTCGGCTGCCATCTGGGCCTTAGGTCAGCGGATAGATCAACCACTCACCGCGATTCTGTGGGGCAAGGATGCCCAAAGCGCCGAAGAACTTCTCGATGATGTTCCCGTTATTGCGAGTGCACACCCCAGCCCCATGTCAGCAGACCGAGGCTTCTTTGGATCGCGACCATTTAGCAGGGCTAATGAGATACTCGAAGATCTCGGCGGGGAACCTATCGACTGGTGCTTGGCTTAAGCCTCGAGTGATTCTGCATGCCGGGTCTTTGCATATTTGTGCACCCAACTATCTGCAAAGAACGATGCAAACGGAATAGTTCCAGCAAGCAAAATCCCAAGCGTGCGCCACACTGAAAGTCGCATACGGAAGCACAAATCGACACCGACGATGAGATACACGAAGTACAGCCAGCCATGGGCGGTCCATAAGTAGCGGTACAGGGCTGGCTTGGAATCCGTGTTCGCATAATCAAGGAAGCCATAACCGACAACTAGCCAAACCGTCAGCGCAGCAAGCACAACACCGGTTGACCACGCCATGATGCGATATCGGAGCAATGCTCCTTGAAGACCTTTCACAAGACCACTTAACCATTACCTGGTAGCTCGTGCACAAATGGCGGTTGCGCACCGGCCCGCTGGCAAGTAATTCCCGCCACTTGAATGCCAAACTCGGCTGCAGCGGTGAGCACGTCGATCTGACTGAGTGAGTCTCTATGCAGACCGTGTTGGCTCAAGTAGGCCAAGAAACCACCGCTGAAGGAATCACCTGCTCCCACCGTGTCGATGACCGGAACTTTGGGAACTGCGAGTTCAACGCGGGCAGTGCCAGTGATCACCGAGACCGAATTGGCCCCGTCAGTGAACAGCACCACAGCGCCCGACCGGGCCTGCAATTGCGTGGTGGCGATCAGTGGATCAACACCTGGACTCATGAATGCCAGATCGTCTCCGCTCACTTTCACTACGTCCGCCCGAGTGAGAACAGCCGCAAGAGTCCGATCAAAAACCTCCGACGATGTCATCACGCTGGGTCGGCAGTTCGGATCAACCATCACGATCTGCTCAGGCCGGGCTGCTGCGACAACTGCAACAGCAGCATCTGCGAGCGGCTGCAGTACCAAGCCCAAAGTTCCCACATGAATCGCAGTGCAATCTGGGCTTATCGCCGCCACAGCGAGTTCCGGTGTGACGGCGGCAGCAGAGGTTCCCTCCATCATGAATCGGTACGTAGCTGCGCCATGCTCATCGATCTGGGCGATTGCCAAAGTGCACGGCTGTTCCACCAAATCCGGCAGCGCCATCGCAACACCGTCGGAGGTCAAGAGCCGATGTATGCGTCGACCGAATGCGTCGGCGGAAACGCCTCCAAGAAATGCAACCGACTCCCCGAGCCGAGCCAAAGTGCGCGCAGTATTGAGCGGTGCACCGCCTACAACAGAGGTCACCTCGCCATCCGGGTCAACGATGATGTCGATGAGGGCTTCGCCCATAACGGTGATCATGATCCACCTACCGTAGTGGAATCCATTGTCGAGTCACGGGCATCAAGCCACAACCAACGCAGGTAGACAACTACCGCGAAGATCGCAAAGAGCCACCACTGAATCGCGTAAAAAAAGTTCTGAAGCGGGAATGGAACATCGCCGGTCTGGACTGTGGGTGGTACCGGCTCTGGATAGCCGATCGGTTCAGGCACCTGCTCGGTGAGCACCAAGAATCCTGGCAATAGGTCGACCCCCCAGACCTGTTCGAGAGATGACGAACTAATCGTGACGAGCGAGGCTTCATCGATTGCCGCATCGGCATAGAAATATTCGTCCGGGTGCACAATCCCTGCGATCTGCACAGGTTCAGTCACAGCGGTGATCTCTTGCGCGTTAGGACTCCAGCCACGGACCACCGCGATGGCATCTCCGCTGCTCATCACTAACTCGCTCACGACCCATACACCGGTCTCGTCACCGAGCAGCCGGCCAGAAATTGTCGATTCATTGCGATAGGTACCTGTGGCGGTCACCGGCCGACCAATCGAGGCATCATCTAGTTCGATGCCTGACACGACCTCGTTGACTGGCGCTGGCTGTGCGTTGGCAGCGCGCTCCGCATTGAGAATGTTGGAGGTCCGATCCCACTGCCAGAGCCCGAGAAAAATGCAAGCAACGATGAATGCAACCAAGAGCCCCAGCGCAACCAACCAGCGCGGAGAAAGTGCCCGACGGGCTGTGCGCTTAAGCGCCACGCTCCTCATCTGCCCCTTGCTCCTCCGCCCCTTTTTCCTCAGCTTCCTGCGTGTATCGGGCATCGGCCGCTAGTCGATCGTCCTCAGCCCCCGCCGGAAGATTTTTATCAACCTTCTTCAGTTGCCGATTCATCGAAAGCCACAACAAGATCATGGCACCGGCGAGTAGCAGCACGATCAAACCAGTGATCGGCCCAGCTCCATCGATCAACTGCGAGAGGTTGCGTTCATCTTCCATGGCCGTCTCCTTGACCTAGTCTCGAAGCCCGGCAAACAGATCGTCTTCGGGGATGCTGCTCTTCACGGTAGTGAAGGCCAATTCAAAATCCTCAGTGGGCCAGGTGACCTTCTGCATTTCCAGCGGCATTGCAAACCACAATCCATCGGGATCAACCTGGGTCGCATGCGCAGTCAATGCAGCCTCCCTGACTTCAAAGTAGTCAGCACACGGCACGCGCGTGGTAATTCGTGACTCGTTATCGGCCCGGTCATCCCACCTAGTCAACCAGTCGCCGTAAGGAGATTCCAAGCCCGCATCGATGAGCGCGTTGTGCATCACTTCGATTCTGCGCTTAGAAAATTGGTGGTTGTAATACACCTTCGCCACCTGAAAAACGGGAAGCTCATCAACTTCCAGATCCCCAGAAAAGTATTCGGGATCAGCGGCAGCACTGACCGCGGCCATCGTGATCTCATGGGTGCGAATGTGATCAGGATGCGGGTAGCCACCGTTTTCGTCGTAGGTGGTCACCACCTGAGGACGAAATTCCCTGATCACCCGCACCAATGCTGGCGTTACTTCCGCCAGTGGGAGGTCGGCAAAACAACCCGTAGGGAGAGGCGGCTTCGGATCACCTTCCGGGTATCCAGAATCCTCAAACCCAAGCCACACATGTTGCACACCCAAAAT
>JBIISH010000161.1:0-4601 GCA_044341115.1 Candidatus Nanopelagicales bacterium | reverse complement strand
CGTTGGTGAGTATTACCTTGGGAATGCCCATAGCGGATAGTGCTTCTAGAACCTCGCGCACTTCGGGGTAAGGAGTGAGTGACTGATACTCATGGACAAGTTGCTTGATATCCACCGGTGATGCGGACAGTTCCAGATCGGCAAGAGTGGCCTGCAACGCTTGCTCAGTGACGACTGAGAACGGCTCGTACCGCCCCGCCATCGAGCGCAGCCGGGTGTAGTCAATCTGTCTCGTGCGCCAGCCTTGCGCAATCGCCGCACCTGAACCTGGGAACAACTCTTCAGCGCGAGCCTGCACTGAAAACACATCGAACAAGGTGCCGTACGCATCAAATGCGACGGACCTCACCTGCTCAGGTGCCTTCAGCGATCCGAGCAACCTCGGCAGCATCAGCGTCATGCCCGGTCCAGTCTTTTACGTGGGCCTCGACCTTGGCCTCAGCTTTGGCCCGATCGACCGCTGGCTTGGCCTCGGCGGCCATCCAGTCACGACGAACCTCCCACATGAGTTCTCGATCCCGAAGCGCCTTTTGCACGCTGGCCATCGCCTTGGCACTTGGCTTGAAACCGAAGATGCTCTTGATCGCTTCAGGAATTTCTCGACGGTAATCGTGCCCGCCCTCTTGGAAGGTCCCGGGTGTGGGCACAAGCGCGTTTTGCATGTCGATGAAGGTTGCAAAGAACGTAACGACAGGCAGCCACTTGGTGCCACGCGGTGAGCCGGGCGGGCGGGTCTCATCGGGGCCGAGCCAAGAAGGTTGCTGCCACAACACTTTGGCGCCGAACTTGGGAATCGGGTCATCACCATTTTGCAGAAGCAGGAATTTGACCTGCTTCTTGTCCTCAGCAGGCAGGTTGCGCCAATCCCGAATCGCGCGCGGAAGGTAGGCCGAACCCGGACCGATTTCGGGCACCTCGGTCACCGTGCGGGTGCCCCAGATCTCATCGCGCCACACCGTTGCAGCAGGCGTACCGATCCAGACCGCTGCATCGAGACCAACACCTTCGGGCCCAGTCATGCCCTGTCCACGGAATACTTCCTCGGAAACCTGCGAGCCAAGGCTCTCACCGAACATGTAGAACTTGGGACGCTTTGCCTTAGGCATGGCCATGAGCCGCTGCATGATTCCGTTTAGCACGATGCGGGTCTGCGACGTGGCATACGGAACTTTTGTTAATGACAAGGCCGACGGCAGCACCGAGTACTGAATGCACGCCGAAGCGCAATCACCATGCGTCAAATACTCGAGTGTCTCCGATGCTACGTAATTGACGTATCCCGAACCGGTCGGAGAGAAGAGCACAAACACCGAACGTTCAAGTGCTTTGGTGCGATCAATTTCGGCGAGCAGCAATTCTGCTCGGGCCTGCGGGGAATCAGCAGCCTTGAGCGAGCCGTACACACGGATCGGCTGTTGAGCCGTTCCACCCATCACGTTCTCAATTTCTTCGGGTGTGAGCACCATCGATAGCCAGCGTCGCGATTCACGGGATTGATCCGCCCACGAACTCAAGGAACCGGGTCCACCCGTGATCTCTTCAATCTGCGGTGGGACTGCATGAGCAGGTTCATTGCCTTCGCCACCCTTGGCTAACAACGCACTGACACCCGTAACAGCTGCCCAGCCAACGCCCGCAGTGATTGCGGTTGATGTCAAGCGACCGAGTGTGCGGTGGTCATCTGGATCTCCACCCAAAATTCGGGCTGCACCTCGAGAAGCCGCACCTGACAGCGCGGACTCACCTTTTGCGATGACCATGAGAAGGGCGGTAACGGCAAGGCTGGAACCAATTGCCTGCGGCATATTGATTTCACGAGCGACATCTTCGTGTGGCTTGCCATCTGGTGTATCGAGAGCACCCACTTGGGCTTGCTCAGGCTTTGTCAGTGCATAAGCGGCGGCGGCCGTACCCAACGCTGCAATGAGAGTGAGGGTGCCCGACCCTTTGTGACCCGATCGAGTCTGCAGCAGGTGACCGCCCAGGCCCGATGCGCCAGCAGCGCATAGACCCATTGCTCCCAATCGAAGGAGTGATCGCTTGGTGGAATCGTGTTCGCGCGCTGGTAGGGCTTTTACGGCTGCAGCCCCTCCTACCGCGGCGATCAGATCCACCGCTGTACCGATGATCGGTCCTGGCTCCACGTCTTCATCTGAGTGGGCGATCTTTCGTGAGATCCCAGAAAGCAGGGAATGCGCTGTCACTCCCCAGCCGTAGCCGGTGGCGGCAGCGACGCCACTGATGATCGCCTGGTCACGGGTAGCGCGGGAGAGCAGGCCCGGCTGGAATGAGACTCCGGTGTAAAAAGCCCCTAAGAGCAGCCCGCTTCGAGAAGAAACGTCCAATTCATGTGCCGCCACGGCATTCCCCTCACTACCTCGTGACCTTCGGTTCCACAGCGGATCCACCTATCGGGGTACAACCGTACCCGGTCTGCGGTTACCCTTAAATGGTGTTTGATGACTTGCGGGGTATTGCCCGTCACGCAGAGCGGCAAAATGAGCAGCTCGCCGACATCAGCCTGCGGCAAGAACCCATTCGCCCAGCATCCACCTCACGGATTAGCCCAGAAATTCGCCTAGCGCTGTACATCGCTGGCGGCGCAGTCCTGTTCGTCGCTTTGCTGATCCTGCTTGGCTGAGATCACTCTTTGACGAAGGCCTGCTTGATCGTCGAAATCGCGCCAGTGAGCTCACTGGGCAAAATCCACACTTTGTTGGCCTCTCCCTGGGCAAGTTCTGGCAGGGTCTCGAGGTAGCGGTGGGCCAATGCGGCCGCTGATGGATTTGCATCGTGGAGTGCTGCATAGATGGTGTGAACTGCCTTGGCTTCGGCATCGGCACGGATCACGGCAGCGAATGCTTCACCTTCTGCTGTGAGCACCGCAGATTGCTTTGCCCCCTCAGCCTTCAAAATTGCCGCCTGCTTTTCACCCTCCGCGGTCAAGATCGCAGCACGACGCTCCCGCTCGGCTTTGAGTTGCTTCTCCATCGCCTCTTGCACTGATGCTGGCGGATCGATCGCTTTGAGTTCCACACGATTAACCCTGATCCCCCACTTACCCGTGGCCTCATCAAGGACGCCGCGTAACTGACCATTAATCGAATCTCGGGAGGTCAAGGTTGCTTCAAGATCCATTGAGCCGATCACATTTCGCAAAGTAGTGACCGTGAGTTGCTCGATACCGATCAGGAAACTTGAAATTTCATAGGTGGCTGCGCGCGGCTCCGTCACCTGGAAGTACACAACGGTGTCGATAGACACCACAAGGTTGTCTTCGGTGATCACCGGTTGCGGCGGGAAGCTAGCAACCTGTTCGCGCATATCAACCCGGGTCCGAACCCGATCGACGAACGGCACCAAAACGCTCAGGCCGGGTGAGAGAGTGCGCTGGTATTTGCCTAGGCGCTCGACGATTGCTGTGTTGGCCTGCGTGGTGATCACGATGGTGCGCGCCACAAACAGCGCAACAACAGCAGCGCCGAGTAGAAAAGCGATAGTGGGTACTACAAAGTCCATGACGATTCCCTTTCCAGGAGTCTTGTGTTAATCAATGGGATGAACGAGAGCGGTGGCACCGTCGATGCGGGTGACGGTAAGTGGAGTTCCCTCTGGCACTGGGACAGAAGTCACATCAGGGTCAAGGCGCGCGCTCCACACTTCCCCTCGCAAATTCATGCGGCCAGAATCTGGGGTGATTTCGGTCAACGCTTTGCCGCGCTGGCCTGGGAGAGCATCAACTCCGCTAAGCATTTCTGGAGTTGATGAACGGAGGTGTCGAAGTGCGAACGGACGCACAAAAGCGATTCCTAATCCAGCGATGCCCACACCAACTAAGCCCTGCAACCAGAATGGGCCGCCGAGGGCTGCCGTTCCAGCAGCACCGAGCGCGGCACCTGCCAGAATCGCAAACGTCAGGTCGAGCGTGAGAATCTCGATGCCCACGAGCACACCGGCGCCAAGTAGCCACAGCAGAGCAGCACCCATTCCGCTTCACCTCCCCGACTCGACTTTTCCACTGTAACCGCACTTTGCGCAGCACACATGTCAGGCTGTGGCATGACCATTCACCATGTAACGCTCACTGTGACCGATGTTGATCGCAGCATGAACTGGTATCGCGCTCTCCTCGGCGAGGGGTTTGAGTTTGAACTAAACAGCCCGACCTGGGAGCGCCGCGGGATCCGCTGGCCAAACGGAACCATGCTGGGATTCACCAAGCACCATTCCGCCTCTGAATCAGACTCATTCGATTTCACCCGAGTGGGGCTAGATCATGTGGCGATCGGATGCGCCGACGAGGCAGAGGTCTTGGCCATAGCGGCCACATGCGATGAGTTGGGGATTGAGCGAGGACCCATTGAAGACACCTCGTATGCATGGGTGGTCACCTGCTGGGATCCGGACCGCATCGCCGTTGAGTTCTTTTGCTTTAAGCCGCAGTAGCGCTTCTTTTCCCTTGTTTTATCCTCAAATACCTCTTAGAATTACGAACTATGACGCATTTGCGTATTTCTGAGGCTGCCGAGCTCCTGGGCGTGAGTGATGACACCGTCCGCCGTTGGATTGACGACGGCCGCCTCACGCGCGTGCCCGGCACC
>JBIISH010000160.1:0-4610 GCA_044341115.1 Candidatus Nanopelagicales bacterium | reverse complement strand
GGTAATAGCGGTGCTCTCACCCCATCCGGCAGCGGCAATGGCTTCAAGAACAGCGTTGTTATAGAGGGTCCCTCCCGGCAATGAACTCTGCGGAAGCGGGAGGAGTGCAACGGAAAGGTTGCCGGCAAAAGTCACGGACTCGATCGGCAGGCGCTCACTGAGTTGGGCAAGAGGTGGGTCAGCTCTCGTGGCGAGCAGACCAGGCAGGAAGCCGATGACCGCAAGCGTGGCAACGCTCACGAACAGGACTGCGTCGACTATCAATTCTTTGATCCGTGCGCGGTGAGCGAACCGCCATACGAGAGCAGCAGTGCCGAGGATCAAGGTGAAGGCAACGTAATAAACGCCCGTCCATGCGGTGATGACGATCAGTATTGCCAAGCCGATGCTGATGCCCCAACGGCGTTTGGTACTGACTGGGCGCCTGGCCTTGCCATTGCCCTTGCTTGTGCTTTTGCCAAGTAATTGTTTGGTGAGTTGGGTGAACCTGCCGCTTCCCACTAGCAGTACCAGCGCCATGCCAGTCACTGCTGAGTACAGCGTCGATAAGTAGGTATGACCGAGGGCGCGACCAAAGTGATAGGGAAGGAGAGAGAAGACCACGGCCCCGGTTATTGCGAGAGCACCGGTGAGACCCACCATGCGGAACAGGAAGTAGGCACCGAAAGCGACCAGTGGGAACGTGACCATGATCAGCAGATTGATGCCCACGAAGGGCCGGCCGGTCAGGTTGGTGACCAATTGAGCGAACAGGTTCTCGGTGATGTCGATGCCCGGGAAGTAATTCAGGTTCATGCCGAGCGGGAACCCGAACTGCTCGCTGACCTGGTAATTGAAGCCCTGCCAGACCTCGGCGTTCACGTACGTGCTGAGCATGTCTCCGCCGGACCAGCCCGTGGCGATCCACTTAAGCACCGTGGCGAAGACGATCATGGACAGCGCTGCTGCGATCACGGCCGCTATGGCTGCCTCAAGAAACGCTCTGCGGGTACTCATGGTCTGACCATGGTAGATGTGGTGAACAAGTAGTCTTCGGAAGGTGCAGCCCTCCTCGTCCCCCTACCCCGTAGCTGCTGGGGAAGCCGCATGATTGATATCGCGGTACTGCTGATCGCCATAGGGGCACCGATTACCGCCTGGCTGATCTCGCGAAACCTGGCCTTGGTTGTTGTGACCCTGGTTCTGGGCATTGGCCTTGCTGGCAATGTGGTGCAGACCTCGATCGCCCTGGGGTTGGCGTGGAATGTGCGGGGGCTACAGGCCTTTGCCGTGGTGGTGTTGCTTCTGGTGGTGTTTGGGGCGTTTCTGGCGCGAGGCAGGATGAGACCGGGCTCTTCGATGCGCACCCAACTCATTGCGATCGTGGTTCCCGCTGTTCTAGTCGGTGCCTTCCTGATTGTTCTGCGACTCCTTGCAACCGATGATCCGGGGCCAATGGCATCCCTTGGTTTTCTGATCAATCACCCGATGGCTGAAGACAACGCCAAGTGGCTCAACCTTGCTGCCCAGTTGGCTGATGGCCGCACCATCGCATTCAACGGCTACGCCGGTGGCCCACTGCTGCTGTTGATGTCTCTTGTTGCCGCTGGTATCTCGGTGCTCTCGATGATCCTCCTTGGCGGGGTGAACGAGGTGGCGGTGGTGCTGAACACCGTGGTGGGCAGCGAGTTGCTGCTCATTGCGCTGGCTCCGTTTGCTCTCGCACCGCTTGCGCAGTGGCGGCTGCGAGGTGCCGGTGGAGTTCGGTTGGCTTTGCCGCCCGCGCCGTTGATTTGGTCGGGTGCTCTTGTCTTGGTGACAGCGAATGCAGCGCTCGTGAAATTTGGGCATTTGTCTTTGCAGTTTGTATTGATCCTGACTGTCCTTTGGGCGACAGCATTCCTAGTTGCTGCGCCTCGACGGTTGTTGTTGATGACAACGCTTGCGATCGCAACCACAGCGAGCGTATGGCTGCCTCTGAATGTGCTTGGCATTGTGTTGTTGGCAATTACGATTGTGGTGACCGTGCGTGCCCGCGATTGGCGCGGGCTTGGTCTAGTTCTTTTAACGCTGCTTGTGGCTTTTGATTCACTCTTTTCCAGTGTGTTGTATTTGCTGGGTATCGAAGTTTCTTTCGGTTCTGCTGATGCCGGTGTTGCCGCCTCTTCTGGTTCATCGCTGGTGTCGGTTGATACTGGGGAGGCGGTCGCCTCATCAACACTGCTCTTCCAATCACCTGGTGCCACCGAGATCGCGCAGCCTCTGCTCGCTGGCCTTGCATTACTCGCACTGATGGGCGCAGTAGTTGTGGTGCACAGACTTGGGGTTGCTCGCGGTGTGGCGCGGTTCTTCCCCGCGCTTGCCTTGATCGTCTACTTCGTGGCGATCAGTGCTGGTGATGCGGTGATGAGTGGCACTGCACCGAACTACGGCTCGAATAAGTTCGGTTTTGCCGTGGCCATCACTCTTGCTGCTGCGTATGTGCCGATCGCTGCAATGGTCTTCGACACTTCTGAGCGCCGGATGACCGCCGTGCGCTGGATTCTTGCCGCATCTGTTCTTGTGGTTCTCACTCTTGACACTCTTCTGCCCCGTGCTCTTTCCACCTTGAGCCCGAAACTGTGGGTGGGTGTTGATTCAGGCGCACCCGCGTACTGGACGGCAGCAGAGGTGAAAGATCGCCCCGATCAGCCCCTTTCCTCACAGCCCGTTGCGTGCTTCTTCGTGCCGCCGCAGGTTTCGGTGCCGTCGTCATTGCCATTGGGCCAGGAGGCCTATTCCTGCACACGGCTCATGCTTGGCATGACGGGTCTTGAGGGGCAGGCTGGGTCTTTGGTTCCATGGCTTGCTCTCGACTGGACCACGCAACGCACACACTGGGATGAGTTGTACCCCGAACTCGTTGCATATTCCACGGCGATCAACGACCGTCAGGTGATCTCCATGGATATCAATGGGGGCATTGCGGGGTTCACCACGCTGCGGGAGATCTTGACGAGAAACGTACCGAGCGCCTCTTAGTTTCTTTTCTCAGTCCACGCTCGAACCCACACGGCAACCCCAAAACTCAGCGTGATTGCGAGTGCCAAATCACCGATGATGAGGGCCAGCTTGGGAACGATGAAGCTGGAATCGTTGGTGATCATGGATGCCCCAGTAAGGCATGCAAAGACGAGCGCAATAGTGATGGGCCAGAGGATCTTGCCCGGGCCCCCTTGACCGATCCAGACCAATATGCCGGCGAGTGGCAACAGCAAAAAGAGCAGCCGGTAGTCGTTGGACTCACCGAGCACGTAAGGAATGGCCAGGATGAATGTGCCACCCACGATCAGGTACCACGTTGATCCAGTGGGCGCTGCAATGTTCAGCCGTGACATCGCGATGGCGAAGATTGCAACGAGCGGGATCAAAATGAGCGCACCGATGATCTTCAATGCAGTTGCGTTGAGTGTTTGGCCCTCAGGTGGATTGAATGCCAGCGGATCCTCCACCAGAGCAGTGACGATGCCCGTTGTGCTGGAGAACATGATGCGCGTGGTGGAGAGGATGTTTGAGCGCGCTGTGCCCTGCGCCTGCAGCAGATCATCGAAGTTCCAGATGAGAAACACCACGGTTGCGGCGGCTGCCGCCGCACCAATCCATGACCAGCGCTTGGGAGCGAAGAAAACGGCGAAAACTCCCACTGCGAAGTACTTCAGGATCGATGCGAAGAAGAGTCCGATGGCAGCAACGGTTCGGGTTGCCGGACCCGTGCTTGGTGCTGCGAAGACTAGTAAGCCGGCGGTGGCGAGAGCTGCGATGAGGATGTCTACGGTGCCGCGCTCAACTCCGAGCAGAACTGGAGGTGAGATCGCAAGCAGGGTGATTGCAGCAAGGGCTGCTGCGAGTCCAAGGTTTCCGCGCTGCCATTTGGTTGCAACGAGAACGCTCATCGCACCAACGAGTGCTACCCAGATCACTGCGAGGGCAACGCCGAGCGGCCCGGTGCTCTGCAGGCCAAGGCCCAATACTTCAAGAACACTGGAAGGGATGATCGTGTATGGCGTGAAGGGACGACCGTATGGATCACACGTGAGGATGTCTGTGCCGTTCGCCATGCAATCGGCGGTCGCGGTGATGTAGGCGAGGTCAGCAAAGCCGGTGGTCCAGCCGAACACTGAGCTCTCTGTCGAGATGCCGAAGATTTTCCAGTCACCTGAGGTGATCAGCCACCACACGATGATCGAGGTGATCGCTGGTGGGAGCAGGCTTACTGCCCACCTGCTGCGGGTCATCTGGTCACCACGTGAGCTTGGTCAGGCAGGTGTGACCCTGCGTGGTGGGGAAGTCGCTGCTCGCATCTGCTGGCCATGCGTAGTCGTAGCAGATGGGGGCGCTCGGATCGTTTGCTTGGGGGATCGATGCCCAGAAGGTGTTGATGGCGTTCATGTCTTTGCCGTAGAGGGCAAGGACGGTGGGTTTGACCTCGGCGAGCTTGGTGATGCCGTACTCGTCAGTGAGGGTGGGCTCGAGCGTGATGCGGTTCTCCCCCCAGAGTTGTATGCCGGCGGCCACATACAACTCACGGTCACCTTCAACCCACGGCCCATCGACCCAGAGCAGGATCTTGTCTTCGCGGGTGGTGTTGTCGA
>JBIISH010000159.1:0-4613 GCA_044341115.1 Candidatus Nanopelagicales bacterium | reverse complement strand
TGCATTGGTAGCCGCCTCTGATCGGCTCCCGGGAATGCTTGGGTCTCTCGCATCCCTGCTTCAGGTCGAACCCGGAGCAGAAGCCGCTGTCGCTGCGGTGCTCGGCGACCTCGCCGATGCCGTTGTTGTTCGCGGCATGGACGCAGCAACCGCATCCCTCGTACTTCTGAAGGAAGAAGAAGCCGGCCGCGGGGCTTTGATCATTACCGATTCCGCTGGTCAGGCGGAAGTACCGATTGCTTACGACGGCCCTGGTCGTGCCTTGTCTTCCGTTGTTCGCTGCGATACGCAGATTCGCCCTGCCGTGGATCGTCTTCTCGCGGCAGCGGTGCTGGTGGATTCCATGGAGCAGGCAGCGCAAGGTGTTGCGCAGCGTCCCGATCTGACTTGGGTCACCGTCGACGGCGACACTTTTTCAACCGGCGTAGCCAGAGGTGGATCGCATCACGCGCCGAGCCTTCTCGAGGTGCAAGCAGCATTTGATGATGCGCGTTCAAAACTTGCCGAACTTGAACGGCGTGGTGAGCAGCTCCGCTTCGAGTTGATTTCAGCCCGCGATGCACAGACCGCAGCATCATCGCGGGTGGAAGCGGCTCTGCGCCGGCTTCACGAGTCTGATGCCAGCATGGCAGCTGTCGCTGAACAGCTTGGTCAACTCGGACAGACGGCGCGATCGGCCGGCGCTGAGGCCGAGCGGTTGGGCAATGCATTGGCTGCCTCGGTTCTTGCCCTTGCGAACGATCAGACCGCATTAGGGGAGTTACAAAGTCGATTGACGCTGGTGGAGTCCGAGCCGGATGTGGACTTGGCTCAAGATGACCGCGAAAGTCTTCTCGGAGCAACTGAGCAGACCCGTGCCGTTGAGGTTGATTCCCGGTTGGCCCTTCGCACCGGCGAAGAGCGCGTTATGGCGGTGGCCGATCGTGCCGCCTCATTAGAGCGCGATGCGATCAACGAGCGCGCCGCGCGGGCAGCAGCCATTGAACGTCGCGAGCGACGTGCTAAGGCGCTCATCGTGGCCGATGCGGTCATGCGGGCCAGCCAAATTGCACTGTCTCGTTTGGATGTGTCGGTCACCGTCTCAGGCCGGTTGCGCCACGAAATCGAATTGCGCACTAAAGAACGTGATGCCGCTCTGATTGGTATTCGAGCTCGCATTCGTGCTTTGGCCGGTGAACTTGATTTGCTCAAAGACAGCGTGCACCGCGATGAGGTGGCCCGTGCTGAACAGCGCCTGCGGATTGAACAACTAGAAACAAAAGCCCTTGAAGATTTTGGCGTTGAGTCCGATGTCCTTGCAGAGGAATACGGTCCTGATCAGTTGGTTCCGCCGTCCCCAGTGGCTCCTGGCGATGAGATCGATCCTGATGCGCCAGAACCCGAGCCCCACCCGTATGTCCGTGAAGAGCAGGAAAAGCGCCTCAAGACCGCAGAGAAGGGACTTGCTCTTCTGGGCAGAGTCAACCCGCTTGCGCTCGAGGAATTTTCTGCGATGGAGGAGCGGCACCGTTTCTTGACGGAGCAGTTGGATGACCTCAAGCGCACCCGGGAAGACCTCATGGACATTGTGCGCGAGGTCGATGAGCGAGTCGAACAGGTCTTCACCGAGGCGTATCGCGATGTTGAACGGGAATTTGAACAGGTCTTTGCCCGCTTGTTCCCAGGCGGTGAAGGACGATTGATCTTGACCGATCCATCCAACATGCTCACAACGGGAGTCGACGTAGAAGCGCGGCCGCCAGGTAAGAAGGTCAAGCGGCTCTCGTTGCTATCCGGTGGAGAGCGGTCGCTCACTGCCGTGGCATTCCTTGTGGCCCTGTTCAAGTCGAGGCCAAGCCCGTTCTACGTTCTCGACGAGGTCGAGGCCGCCCTCGATGATGTAAACCTTGGTCGACTCATCGACATCATCGACGAGTTGCGTTCTTCGTCGCAATTGATTGTCATCACTCACCAGAAGCGCACGATGGAGATCGCCGATGCGCTCTACGGTGTTTCGATGCGCGGCGACGGAGTCACCCAGGTGATCGGTCAACGCCTGCGTGAGCAGGAATCTGCCTGACCTACTGGCAAGATGGCTCCTTATGGATTCCATCTCGTACTTTCTGGTAGCTGCTGTTGTCGTCTTAGGCTTTGTTGTGGGCGGCGCAATCGCCTATGTGCGCTCTCGATCTGCTCGCAAGACCGCACTCGCCCCGACTAAGCCGCGCCCAGGAATTGACTATGCCCCAGGTGTGGGCGACGACGACACTGTCCCGCGCGATACCCCGAGGCGACTTGTTGCAGATGTTGCGGTGGGCGCAAGTTTGGCAGAACCGGAGGTCGAACCTGAGGTCGAACCTGAGGTTGAAGCAATCTGGGAACTCGAGATCCCTGAACCGACGCGCGGCCGGATGCATCGCTTGCGTGATCGCCTTGCCCGTTCGCACAACACACTCGGTAAGGGACTTTTGTCCTTACTCAGCAGAGGCAATATCGACGCCGCTACATGGGATGAACTTGAAGAGATTTTGTTGACCGCTGATTTAGGGGTTGCTCCCACCACCGAATTGCTCGATCGATTGCGTACCCGGGTTCACGTGGAAGGGGCAGATGACCCTGCTGTAGTGCGTGCCTACCTCCGCGAAGAGTTGCTCAACCTCGTCGACCCATCGATGGATCGTGCACTATCGACTTCAGCAGAAGGCCGCCCTGCTGTCATCTTGATCGTGGGGGTTAACGGAACGGGCAAGACCACCACCACGGGCAAGCTGGCTCGGGTTCTGATCGCAGATGACCGGAGCGTGGTGTTGGGGGCAGCAGATACGTTCCGAGCAGCCGCTGCAGACCAACTTCAAACCTGGGGGGATCGGGTCGGAGCCGCGGTAGTCCGTGGCCCGGAGGGCGGTGATCCCGCCTCGGTCGCATTTGAAGCGGTGAGCATCGGCGTTGAGGCTGAAGTCGATGTGGTCCTGATCGACACCGCCGGCCGATTGCACACCAAGACCGGTCTCATGGACGAGTTGGGGAAGGTAAAGCGGGTGATCGAAAAGCGAAGTGCACTCGATGAGGTGCTCCTGGTTCTCGACGCCACCACCGGCCAAAATGGACTCACGCAAGCCAAAGTGTTTGCTGAAGTGGTAGATGTGACAGGAATCGTGCTCTCCAAACTTGATGGCACAGCCAAAGGTGGCATCGTCGTTGCTGTTCAACGCGAATTGGGGGTGCCGGTAAAACTCGTCGGACTTGGCGAGGGGCCAGATGACCTCGCACCCTTCGTGCCTGAAGAGTTTGTCGACGCCCTCCTGGGCGAATAAATAAACCTCAATCGTTAACGTCCCTGAAACCTGAATTGCGGTTTCGTCACAGGACGGTAACTCCGCGAGCCGTTTGTCGAAACGCAGCTACCCGATTGTTGGGCCCGCGAGCGAAGTCGACGATTGGGAGGTACTCGCATGGATTCCGCCTTAAATTCTGGTGATACCGCCTGGCTGATTACCGCAACAGCCATGGTGTTACTCATGATTCCCGGACTAGCACTCTTTTATGGAGGAATGGTCCGGTCTAAGTCAGTACTCAACATGCTCATGATGGTGATGGGGGCAGCATTCGTCGTCGGCATCCTGTGGGTTTTTTACGGCTACTCAATGACGTTCGGCACATCAAGCGGCGGCCTCATTGGAAACTTCACGGAGTACTTCGGTCTCGAATCGCTTATTGCGGATAATCCGGAAGCGACGACGCCGCCGATTGCATTCGTTGCGTTCCAAATGATGTTTGCATGTTTGACAGTCGGGCTCATTGCCGGCGCTATCGCTGATCGGACAAAGTACGCAGCGTGGATGATCTTCGCTGGTGTTTGGGCAAGCTTGGTCTACTTCCCGGTCGCGCACTGGGTATGGGCTTCTGGCGGTTGGATTTTCGAGTTGGGCGTGATCGACTTTGCCGGAGGCACTGCCGTTCACATCAACGCTGGTGCTGCTGCTCTAGCTCTTGCAATCATCATTGGCAAGCGCCGAGGCTGGCCCAAGACACCTATGCGGCCACACAACCTGACCATTGTCATGCTTGGCGCTGGTCTGCTGTGGTTCGGCTGGTTTGGATTCAATGCCGGGTCTGCACTCGCTGCGAACAACACCGCTGCCGTGGTTGTCTTGAACACGATGGTTGCTACCTGTGCTGCTGCGATTGCATGGCTGGTTGTGGAAAAGATCCGCGATGGACACGCCACCTCGTTGGGTGCAGCGTCGGGTGTCGTTGCCGGTCTTGTAGCGATCACTCCGGCATGTTCTGCGGTATCTCCGATTGGCGCCATCATTGTGGGCGTACTCGCCGGTGCGATCTGTGCGCTAGCAGTGAGCTTGAAGTACAAGTTCAAGTACGACGATTCCCTCGACGTGGTGGGTATCCACCTTGTGGGCGGACTCGTTGGCACGCTGCTTATCGGAATCCTCGCCACTGATCTCGCCCCTGCGGGTGTGAACGGGCTCCTGTACGGCGGTGGCGCCGATCAACTCGGCAAGCAGGCCATTGGTGCATTTGCCGTCCTTGGCTACTCGCTGATAGTCACCGCCATAATTGCCTTCATCATTAAGGCAGTCATGGGATTCCGTACCGACGAAGAGTCAGAGGCTGAG
>JBIISH010000122.1:0-5648 GCA_044341115.1 Candidatus Nanopelagicales bacterium | reverse complement strand
ATCTTCCCAGCATGGTGATTACCCCCGATCCTCATGTGGGCGTTTGTGAGCTTTGGAATCGCAATTAATCTATGAGAGCTAATCTATTAGGCCAGTTTCTCGAGCCACCCGATTCAGGTCAACTTTTGAAGAAAGTTGGATGCCGGCCTGTGCATATTTCTTCCGGATCCGCTTGATGTACGTGGCAACTGACGAGGGCGCGATTCCTAGTTCTCGCGCAACCGAATACATGGTGGTACCCGATGCGTAGAGGCGAAGCACACCCAGTTCTTGCGGGGTGAGGGCCACGGCCGGAAGGATCGACGACCCAGACACTTGATTGTGGCAACGCGAGCACATAATCGGCTCAGAGCTCGAGACGATTTCCGCCTCGGCTAATGGGTATCCAATGGACATGGAGTGGATGTTAAGCCCACCGCCTGACACCCGAATTGGGGACACGGGGTCAACCCTGTGTTAGCGAAATACCTCCTCACAGTTCCGTATCGTTGTGCCATGCCCAAATTTCTGATGTCGTGGATTCTCGGCCTTGGTGCCAACGCCATTGCACTCATCCTCGCCGGTCTCATCTTTAGCGGCTTTGACCTCAGCGTTAGCGGATTCGTCGTTGCGTTAATCGTTTTTGCCCTGCTGAGTGCTCTTCTGCCGTGGTTGATCCTCAAGTTGCTGATGCGCCACGCTGGCTCGCTCATCGCGCTGAGCGGTTTGATCGCCACTTTCCTTGCCCTGTTCATCACGACGCTATTCACTGGCGGTTTAGAGATTGATGGGGTCGGGACCTGGGTTGGTGCAACCTTGCTGATTTGGATCGTGTCGATGTTCATCTGGGTAATCCCGGGGCCATGGCGCACATTCAAGAAGCAGCGCCAACCGAACTAAGCCGGTACACGAATCTGTCTAATTATTTTCGGCCAGTCGTTGGCTTTGTTGTAAGTCCGAAGTAGTTGACTACGTACTGAGCTATGACGACTGCCGCAATACCTGCGATGGAAGCTGCGGCCGGACTCCAGATCGCTACAACGGCGTACGTGGCAGAACCCCACACTGCGAGCAGCGCATTGGGAGCACTCGCCAACAGAATGCCGGGAACCTGCCCTTGTAGGACTGAGACAAGTACTCCACCGCCAACTGCAGACAGCGTGCCAATGAGCACTGCAGGGACGAACGTGAGCCCTGCTTCTGTGGCATACGCCACGCCTGTCACGGCAAAGAGCCCCACCGGCTCAATGTGTGGAATCTTTTTTCCTAGCAGCAGCACGAGCACAATGCCCACCATGACCGTGACGAGGTACCACGGACTTCGCAAGGATTCCGCCGGCAAATTACCAATGAGAACATCACGGATAAATCCACCACCCAAACCCATGAGTAGCGCGAAAGCACTTATGCCAACGATGTCCCACTCGCGTGTGGTGTCGGTGTAACCGCGGAGGGCGCCTACTACTGCATTTACCAACACAGTAATGAGTGCAAGAGCTAAGGGAGCACTCATCGCAAGATCGGGTAGGTCAATGCTCTCGATCACGACAAAACGATAGTGGCACTAAGTGCTAGGTACGACGCGGAAAAACTTCTAGCGGCCAAAAAGGCGTGAGAAAAAGGAGCCCTGCTTAGCTGCCGCCTTCTCGGCGGCCGTGCACGTGCAGCGATCGCTCTTCGGGACACCCTTCATCACCTGAGAAACATGCTGACCACAGCCGGCCCACGTGACTCGTGAACACGCCTTGCACTTCGCCTGACGGCACATCGTAGATCCGTTCTGTTGGGACTGCTGGTGGCAATCGTCGATATTCGACTATACCCCCCTGGGTATATAGATCAATGGCAAACCCCTACCGGTCGGCGATTTGATGGATTCAAACCTTTGACTTAGTACACACTTCGAGTTAGAGTCACCGTGTGCCCACTGATCTCACCGACCACGCTGAAGCCCTTCGCGGGCAAGGGGTCCAGGTCACGGCCCAACGCATCGCAGTTTTGCGAGCGGTAGCCGCCCACCCGCACGCCACCGCTGAAGAGGTTGCTCAGGTAGCGCGCAATGAAATAGGCGCGATTTCTCGCCAATCTGTTTACGACGCACTCGGCACACTGGTCGACGCTGGTCTCCTTCAACGCATTCAACCGGTCGGCTCAGCCGCCCGATATGAAGATCGCGTGGGCGATAACCATCACCACTTGATCTGTCGTGGGTGTGGGCAGGTACTCGACGTTGACTGCGCAGTCGGCGAGACACCGTGCCTTACAGCCAGCAACAATCAGGGATACCACATCGACCAAGCCGACGTTGCTTACTGGGGCCGGTGCCCCGCTTGCCAGTCAGAGTCATCCAACTAAAACGATCATCCAACTAAACGATCATCCAACTATCACGGCCACAACCACAGGAGAAAAGATGGAAAGCGAAAACAAGTGCCCGGTCGCTCACGGCTCAGTCGGAGTTGGCACCCAAAACGAAGACTGGTGGCCTAACCAGTTGAATCTCAAGGTTCTTCAGCAGAACCCACCCGCGGTCGATCCCATGGGCGAGGATTTCGACTACGCAGCAGAGTTCAACACTCTTGATCTTGCTGCGGTGAAGAGAGATCTCACCGCGTTGATGACCGATTCACAGGACTGGTGGCCCGCGGACTACGGCCACTACGGCCCGTTTTTCGTCCGGATGGCCTGGCACAGTGCCGGCACCTACCGCACCAGCGATGGCCGTGGCGGTGGCGGCGCGGGCATGCAGCGCTTCGCACCTTTGAACAGCTGGCCAGATAACGCCAACCTCGATAAGGCTCGTCGTCTGCTGTGGCCGATCAAGGCCAAGTACGGCAAGAAGCTCTCCTGGGCCGATCTGTTCATTCTCACCGGTAACGTCTCTATGGAGTCGATGGGCTTTGACACCTTCGGTTTCGGTGGCGGCCGCGCAGACATTTTCGAGCCCGATGCCACCTACTGGGGCACCGAGGCCGAGTGGCTCGCAGATGGCCGTTACACCGGTGATCGCGAGCTCGAGAACCCTCTCGCAGCAGTGCAGATGGGCTTGATCTACGTCAACCCTGAAGGCCCCAACGGCACGCCAGATCCGATGGCATCTGCTCGTGACATCCGCGAAACCTTTGCCCGGATGGCAATGAACGACCACGAGACCGTTGCCCTTATTGCTGGTGGTCACACCTTCGGCAAAATGCACGGCGCCGGAAACCCAGAGCTTTACGTGGGACCGGAACCAGAGGGTGCACCGATCCAGGAAATGGGTCTGGGTTGGAAGAACTCCATGGGAACCGGCACCGGCGATGACACCATCAGCAGTGGTCTTGAGGGTGCCTGGAACGCAACTCCCACCACCTGGGACATGAGCTACCTCGAGACCTTGTTCCGCAACGAGTGGGAACTCACCGCCAGCCCAGCGGGCGGCAAGCAGTGGGTCCCCGCCGGCGGTGCCGAGGCAGATACCGTTCCCGATGCGCAAGATCCCAACAAGCGTCACGCACCGGTCATGACCACAGCCGATCTCGCGCTGCGGTTTGACCCGATCTATGAGCCCATTGCCCGGAATTTCCTCGCCAACCCAGCGGAGTTCGCCGACGCATTTGCTCGTGCATGGTTCAAGCTGACCCATCGCGATATGGGCCCGAAGGTGCGCTACCTCGGACCAGAGGTGCCAGCCGAGAACCTCATTTGGCAGGACCCCGTTCCGGCCGTTACCCACGCTTTGATCACCGACGCCGACGTTGCTGCATTGAAGGCGACGATCCTTGCCTCCGGTCTGAGCATCTCAGAGCTCGTCTCAACAGCATGGGCATCGGCTTCAACGTTCCGCGGCACGGACAAGCGCGGTGGAGCCAACGGTGCTCGGGTTCGCCTCGAGCCACAGCGCGATTGGGAAGCTAACGAGCCTGCCAAACTCGCAAAGGTATTGGGCGCTCTCGAAGGTATTGCAGCCGATTTCAATACGGGTGCAAAGCAGATTTCATTGGCAGATCTGATCGTGCTCGGTGGTTGCGCAGCCGTGGAACAGGCCGCAAAAGATGCGGGCTTCCCCATCACCGTGCCATTCGCCCCGGGTCGCACCGATGCCACCCAAGAGATGACAGATGTTGAATCCTTCGCAGTGCTTGAACCGACCGCTGATGGATTCCGCAACTACCTCATCAAGGGTCAGGTCCGTCCCGCCGAGAAGTTGCTCGTCGACAAGGCAAACCTGCTCACGCTCACGGCTCCTCAAATGGCCGTACTCGTGGGCGGCATGCGAGTCCTCGGTGCGAACTTCAAGTCATCAGAACTTGGTGTACTCACCAAGACTCCCGGCAAGCTCACAAACGATTTCTTCGTGAACCTCGTCGACATGGGTACCGAGTGGTCCCCCACCGACGACACCGAAGAGTTCTTCGAGGGTAAGGACCGCAAGACCGGTGCCGTGAAGTGGACCGCCAGCCGAGTGGATCTCATCTTCGGATCCAACTCGCAGCTCCGGGCTCTCGCTGAGGTCTACGCCGCAGACGATGCCAAAGAGAAGTTTGTTCGCGACTTCGTTACCGCTTGGAACAAAGTCATGAACGCTGATCGGTTCGATCTCAAGAAGTAAAGCAACATGTAAGTAGAGAAGCCCCCTGCATTGTTTGCAGGGGGCTTCTCTGCTTGCGGCTAGTCAATAGTTTTGACGAACACGTGAACGAGTTCTAGTTCTTCGCGTTCAGGCACCTCAGTCAGCTTGTCTGCAACCGAATCACGAAAACGCTCGAACAGTGCAGCGTGGCCGACTTCAATAGCCTCACTGGCGGTCTCGAATACACCGATTCCCCGAATGATCTGTCGGCGACGATCAGCAGTGACGAGGATCAGATCCTCTTGTGGATTCTCCATGCCGAATGCATCGGCGAAGAGCACATATGCATCAAGCACCTCATCGAAAAACTCAGGCTTGGTCCGCATGTTGTACTCAATAACTGCTGGCATGGTGCTCTCCCCTACTGGTAAATGGTGAACATATTGTGCCTTACTTCACCAATTAGTTGGGCGTAAACGGGAACTGTTGCGCGCTGCCATCAGCCCACGGCTCAATAACCGGAGTCAAACGCTTGATGCTCCGCTCTGTTGCAAGCAGATTGACCATCAGTGTCTGAGTGGCGGCGTACTGGGAGTTCCCATAGAGGTTGCTCATCTCAAGTGGGTCAACCGTGGTGTTGTAGAGCTCAAACTCGTCCGCCGGTGGTCCAACTTGACCTGCAGTCGGGTTGAGGGTTTTCACGGTAGTTTGCGCCACCTTGGTGCCTGGCGCATTGACCATGCCCGGTACAAACGTCTGCACATCTTGCACGTTGGGCTGTGACCAGAACTGCGGGTTATCCCAGTAGCGCGAGTACTTCCAGCGCTCTTTGGTTCCAGCAGGGCCGGTGGGTATATAGGTGACAACTGTTTCAACGCAGTTCGGTTGATCAACCGGCCGGTAGGGCAAACCGGTGAATGAAACAGCGTTGGAGCCCTTGAACGGTTGGTCATCCGTCATGAAATAGACCGGACGCTTCTCGTAGGCAGAACCATCTTGTTCACCGAGCAGATGGCCTGAAAGGTCATTGCCCACCAAACGCCGGACCTGGGTGTGTGTCTTGCGAAGTTCCTTGGCGAGGACCTTTTCATCGAGCCCGGCCAGGCCCAGCATGGTT